>NZ_JBMDIS010000066.1:0-36251 GCF_057808775.1 Pseudomonas sp. FG86
TCATGAAAACGCCCCAGAAATTGGATGGGTGTCCAACTTCTGGGGCGCACTTCACTCTGCTATCGGGGGCAAGCCCCCTCCCACAGTTTTTGGGGTGTTTGATAAAGGGCATTCCAACAAAAAGCCCCTGCATCTCACAATGCAGGGGCTTTTGTTTCAGGCGCTAAATCAAGCCGGTTGCAGCACCGACTGACCACTCAACGCCAGGTCCAGCAACTCACGGTTGGCCACCGCATACATGGCGTAGTCCGTGCCGACCGCAGCACGGATTTCCACCATCATGGCGCGCCAGCGATCAGCCATGTCCTGGTGCTGCTCAAGCCACAGGGCCACGCGGGCTTCCATGTCTTGTGGCGCGTCGGCCATTTGCAGTACCGAGATGGTGATCGCCCGCTGCTGCCAGTCCACGTCGTCGCGGAACGCTTCGCGAGCCTGGGCCTGCCAGTTGTTGGCCACCGGCAGATCGCTGATCTGCTGCAGGTACCACGGCAAGTCCAAGGCGCTGCCGACAGCGAAGTAGGCCTTGGCCACTTCGGCGGCGTCATGCCCGGTAACGTCGGCGGCTTCGATGATCGGCAGCAAGGTGTACAGGTGAGTCGTGCCTGCAACCATGCGCGCCAACAATTCCGGCACGCCGGCTTCGGTGTAGGCCTGGTAGCGGGTCTGCCAACCTTCACGGGTCGGGCCTTCCAGCAGTTCGTCGAGCTTGAGGCCCAGCGCGGCCAGGTGCGGACCGAAGTGCGCGGTATCGCGGCCAGCATCCTGTTCGTTGCGACGGCTGCGCAGGAACCAGCGCGTCGCGCGGCGGCCCAGGCGCATCAGTTCGTCCATCAGCTCCAGTTGCACGTCGGCGGAGACCTGGTGGTCCAGGGCTTCGATCTGACGGAACCAGTGCGGGAGATGGAAGATGTCCCGCACGATCACATAGGCGCCCGCCACGTTCGCCGGGCTCATGCCGGTCGACTCTTTGAGGCGTTGAACGAAGGTGATGCCCATGTGGTTGACCAGGTCGTTGGCGATCTGGGTGCTGACGATCTCACGCTTGAGGCGGTGGCGACGCATCGCTTCACCGAACTTGGCGACCAGGCTCGGTGGGAACGCGGTCTCCATGTCACGGGTCAGGTACTCGTCATCCGGCACCAGCGACTTGAGCAGTGCTTCCTTGAGGTCGATCTTGCTGTACGAGATCAACACTGACAGCTCCGGACGGGTCAGGCCCTTGCCGGCGGAAGCGCGCTCGGTGAGCTGTTCCTCGGTCGGCAGGTACTCGATGGCGCGGTCCAGCTTGCCACGGCTTTCCAGGTCGCTCATCAGGCGCTTGTACTCGGCGGCACGCTCGTAGGCACGGCGCGCGGCCAGGGACAGGGCCTGGGTCTGCTTGTAGTTGTTGCCCAACACCAGGCTGCCGACTTCGTCGGTCATGCTCGCCAGCAACTGGTTGCGTTGCTTGTCGGTCATGTCGCCGGCCTGCACCACTTCGTTGAGCAGGATCTTGATGTTCACTTCGTGGTCGGAGCAGTCCACACCACCGGCGTTGTCGATGAAGTCAGTGTTGGAGCCGCCGCCATTGAGGCCGAACTCCACACGACCCAGCTGGGTCATGCCGAGGTTACCGCCCTCGCCCACCACCTTGCAGCGCAGCTCGTTGCCGTTGACGCGCAGCGCGTCGTTGGCCTTGTCGCCCACATCGGCATGGCTTTCGGTGCTGGCCTTGACGTAAGTGCCGATACCACCGTTCCACAACAGGTCCACCGGCGCCTTGAGCAAGGCGTTGAGCAGTTCGGTCGGGGTCAGCTTGTCGGCCTGGATGTCGAAGCGTTCTTTCATCTGGGGCGAGATGGCAATGCTCTTCGCGCTGCGCGAGAAGATACCGCCGCCTTCGGACATGATGCTGGTGTCGTAGTCGCTCCACGCCGAACGCGGCAGCTCGAACATGCGCTGGCGTTCGACAAAGCTGGTGGCCGGGTTCGGGTTTGGATCGATGAAGATATGCAGGTGGTTGAAGGCCGCGACCAGTTGCAGCTTGTCGGACATCAACAGGCCGTTACCGAATACGTCACCGGCCATGTCGCCGATGCCCACCACGGTGATGCTGTCTTCCTGCACGTTGATGCCGCGCTCACGGAAGTGACGCTGCACGCCGACCCACGCGCCCTTGGCGGTGATCCCCATTTTCTTGTGGTCGTAACCGGCCGAGCCACCGGAGGCGAACGCATCGCCCAGCCAGAAGCCGTAGTCGATAGCGATGCCGTTGGCGATGTCGGAGAAGGTCGCAGTGCCCTTGTCCGCCGCGACCACCAGGTACGGGTCATCGCCGTCATGCCGCACCACGTTGGCCGGCGGCACCAGGGCGCCGTCCTTCAGGTTGTCGGTGATGTCCAGCAGCCCGGAGATGAAGATGCGGTAGCAGGCAATGCCTTCGGCCGCGATCTCGTCACGGGAACCGCCCAATGGCAGGCGACGCGGCAGGAAACCGCCCTTGGCGCCCACCGGCACGATCACCGAGTTCTTCACTTGCTGGGCTTTTACCAGGCCGAGCACTTCGGTACGGAAGTCTTCTTCACGATCGGACCAGCGCAGGCCGCCACGGGCAACGTTGCCAAAGCGCAGGTGCACGCCTTCGACCCGTGGCGAGTAGACGAAGATTTCAAACTTCGGCACCGGCTTGGGCAGCTCGGGAATCGCGCGCGGGTCGAACTTGAAGCTGAAGTACGACTTGTTCTGGCCGTTGGCGTCGGTCTGGTAGAAGTTGGTGCGCAGGGTGGCCTTGATCAGGTCCAGGTAGCGACGCAGGATGCGGTCTTCGTTGAGCACCTGGACGTCGTCCAGGGCCGTGAGGATCGCCTGCTCCAGACGTTGCTGCTTGTCTTCCAGATCGTCGGCGTTGAGCTTGCGCGCCAGGTAGAAGCGGGTCTTGAACAACCGGGTCAACTCGCGGGCGATGTCGGTGTGGTTGTTCAGGGTACTGGCGATGTAGCCCAGGTCGAAGCCCAGGCGAATCTGCTTGAGGTAACGGGCATAGGCACGCAGCAGCGCGACGTCACGCCATGGCAGGCCAGCGGTGAGCACCAGGCGGTTGAACGCATCGTTCTCGGCATCGCCATGCACGATATGCACGAACGCGTCCTGCAGGGTGTCGTTGAGCTGCTGGATGTCCAGGTTCACGCCTTCGGCGGCGATGAACGCAAAATCGTGGATCCAGAACTCGCGGCCATTGGCATGGCGCAGGCGATACGGGAATTCACCCAGCACGCGCAGGCCCAGGTTTTCCAGGATCGGCAGGACGTCGGACAGGGCCAGCGGGGTATCCGCGTGGTAGAGCTTGCAATGCAGCTCGCGCTGACCGGACACCTGGCCCAACGGCTGGTAGAAACTCATCACCAGCGGGTTGGCTTCGGTGAGGCTGAGCAGGTGCTGCATGTCGACCACGGCCGAATGCGCCGCGAAACGCTCGCGGTAACCGGCCGGGAAGCCTTTCGGGAAGTCGGCCAGCACGTTGGTGCCGTGGGCTTCGCCGAAGCTTTCCACGACCAGGCTGGAGTAGTCGTCCTGCCAGCTGCGGCAGGCCTGCACCACTTCTTTTTCCAGTTGCAGCGGATCGATGTCCAGGCGGTTCTTCGGGTCGACCCGCAGAATCAGTTGTACACGGGCCAACACGGATTCGGAGAAGAAGGTCCAGAATTCGCAGTCCGAGGCTTTCAGGCGATCCATCAGCACTTGCTGGATCTTCTGGCGCACTTCGGTGGAATAGATGTCGCGTGGCACATAGGCCAGGCAGTAGCAGAAACGACCGTACGGGTCTTTGCGCAGGAACACGCGGATCTTGTTGCGCTCCTGGATCTGCACGATCGACATCACGGTGCTGAACAGCTCGTCGACCGGGGTCTGGAACAGGTCGTCACGGGGCAATACTTCAACGACCTGGGCCAGCTCCTTGCCCAGGTGCGCCTTGGCCTGGAAGCCCGAACGGCGTTCGATTTCCGCGACCTTGCGACGGATATAAGGGATCACCCGCACGCTTTCGCCATACACCGACGAGGTGTACAGGCCCATGAAGCGGCATTCCTTGACGACCTTGCCGTCGGCATCGATCTGGCGGATCGACACGTAGTCCGGGTACGCCGGGCGGTGTACGCGGCTCGGGTGCGCGGCCTTGGCGAACGACAGCACGGTCGGCTCGCGCAGGTAGGACACGGCGTAGTCTTCGATGCGCAGGTCGTCGGCGGTCAGGCCGGCGCGCAGCAGCTTGGTCAGGCCGAGGAACGAGCTGGCGTCATATTCGATATGACCGCCATCCGCCTCGTCACGTACCACGAATTCCTCATAGCCCAGGAACGTGAAGTGGTTGCCCACCAGCCATTCCAGGAAGTTCTTGATCTCGGCCTTTTCTTCGCCGTCGATACCGAACGGGCTGGCGTCGATGCTTTCCAGCAGCTGCTGGACCTTGGCCTTCATCGGCTCGAAATCGGCCACGGCCACGCGCACTTCGCCCAATACCTGCTCCAGCTCTTTGCTCAGCACGTTGAGTTCGGCGGCGTTGGCGCAGCGGTCGATTTCCAGGTACATCAGCGATTCTTGCTGGATGCCTTCGCCCTGGGTGCCTTTAGGCAGGATTTCCAGCAATTCGCCCTTGCTGCCACGGCGTACGCTGAGCACGGTGGTTTGCAGGGTGTGAATACTGTAGCCACGGCGGTTCAGCTCGGTGCGTACCGAGTCCACCAGAAATGGCAGGTCATGGTGCAGCACTTCGACCGCGGTGTGGGTCGACTGCCAGCCATGACGTTCATAATCGGGGTTATAGACCCGCACTTGCGATTCGGTGTGATCAAAGCGCTCAAGCAGGCGCCAGGCAGACAGGGTGCAACCGGCCAGGTCGGAAAGGCGACGCTGGGTCAGTTCGTCCAGGGAAATAATGCCGAAGAATTGCTCAGCGAACAGCGCCACTTGTGGCAGTGCCTGTTCACTGATGTGCTGCGCCAGTGCCGCTTGCAGTTGATGCTGGAAGTCGGCCTTGCTGGCTGCGGTGAAGAACGCCATCTGTGGTACTCCGCTTGGGCTTGTTATTGATGGAAGCGTCGCGTGTTATCCCCTTGCGGGGAGACCGTCAGCTCTGTTCGCAGGTAACGAGTTAAGCACCTTAAACGAATCAGGGTGACAGGTGGGTGAAGCTGGACAAGACAGTCAGGTCACATACAACGTCCATTGAACGTACACCTTGCCGGGCGACGGTACGACGGGCAGGTCAGGCTCCCGGCACAGGGCACATCCGTTGCGCAGCTTAACGAGTGTAGGAAGACCGCTGCTTGCGGTGCTGCGACATATTCGGTCATCGGTAAGCAGGCTTGCGGTTGCGACTTGGACAACCCGGATTTTCCCGCAGAAAAACCGGCTGTTTTCGCCGCAGCGAGTACCAGAAATGACCGATCTTGCCCATCAGGTCATGCACTGGGTCTGACACAGGATGCAGCACAAAATTCGCCGCAATGGCACAATTGCCCACGCAACACCCTCCCCCACACAGGATTCCCCATGCTGCAGCTGAAAACCGACGCATTGATGGCCACCCCGTGCGACGACGAAGAAGACAACATGGCCATGCTCTGCTGCCACGGTAAAAACGGCGAGATGTTCATGTTGACCCGGTATCCGGATGAAAACGAAGTCGAGCTGACCTGGGATTACGAGCCGTCGACCCTGGACGGCCTGAAGGTCACCCTGAGTGATACCACGCTGCAGGTAGAGCTCGCCGCAGGCGACGCCGACGCCCTGGGCGGCAAGGACCACCTGGCAATCACCCATGCCACAGCCGCCTCGGACTTGGCCGAAGTCGAGCAAACCCTGCAAAACATCCTCAAAGGCACCGGCACTTTCATCCGGATTTAAGCTGCACCATCGATCAAATGTGGAAGGGGGCTTGCCCCCGATAGCATCGGGTCAGTTAATACATCTGTGACTGACGCGCCGCCATCGGGGTGTAGCTCCCTCCCACATTGACTGTGTTCCCACACAAAAACCCTACAAGTTTTTCTGAAAATACCCGTGACGCCGTTAGTCGCCACCCCCTTCGATGCATTAAAGTAAGCCTCCCAAGCCTGGCGCTCGCGCTCGACCACCAGGCTCATCTCTCCAGGAACCGTCATCGATGGAACATCGTGAAGCGCTGCTTGCGCTGCGAACCTTTCTTTCTACGCAGATTCTCGGCCAGGAAAAACTCATCGATCGCCTGCTCATCGCCCTGCTCGCCGACGGCCACATGCTGGTGGAAGGCGCGCCGGGCCTGGCCAAGACCAAGGCGATCAAAGAGCTGGCCGAAGGCATCGAAGCGCAGTTCCATCGCATCCAGTTCACTCCCGACCTGTTGCCGGCCGATATCACCGGCACCGAGATCTATCGCCCGGAAACCGGCAGCTTCGTGTTCCAACAGGGGCCGATCTTCCACAACCTGGTGCTGGCCGACGAAATCAACCGTGCCCCGGCCAAGGTGCAATCCGCCTTGCTGGAGGCCATGGCCGAGCGCCAGGTCAGTGTCGGGCGCAGCACCTATGAGTTGTCGCCGCTGTTTCTGGTGATGGCCACGCAGAACCCCATCGAGCAGGAAGGCACCTACCCGCTGCCCGAAGCCCAGCTCGACCGTTTCCTGATGCATGTCAAGATCGGCTTCCCGGACGCCGCCGTGGAGCGGCGCATCCTGCAACAGGCGCGGGGCGAAGCGCTCAACGGCGAAACCAAGCCCGAACGCCGCGTCAGCCAGCAGGCGATCTTTGCCGCGCGCAAGGAAATCCTCGGCCTGTACATGGCCGATGCGGTGGAGGAATACCTGGTGCAGTTGGTCATGGCCACGCGCACCCCGGCCAAGTTCGACCCGGAGATGGCCGAATGGATCGCCTACGGCGCCAGCCCGCGCGGCTCCATCGCCCTCGACCGCTGCGCCCGTGCCCATGCCTGGCTGGCCGGGCGTGACTTTGTCAGCCCGGAAGATATCCAGGCGGTGCTGTTCGACGTGCTGCGCCACCGCATCATCCTGTCCTTCGAAGCCGAAGCCGCCGGGATCGACCAGGACCGCGTGGTACAACGCATTCTCGACGTCGTTGCCGTCGCTTGAAGTCGATGAACGCCAGCGATGGAATCCGCGTCACCCTCAGCGAATTGATTGAGATGCGCCACCGCGTGCGCGAAGTGCAGCTGTTTTCCACGCCGAGCCAGCGCAGCCCGCTGATCGGCCTGCACCACTCCAAACTGCGCGGGCGCGGCGTCGACTTCGACCAGGTGCGCGTGTACCAGGCCGGGGACGACGTGCGCACCATCGACTGGCGTGTGACCGCGCGCACCCAGGAACCGCATACCAAGCTGTTCCACGAAGAACGCGAACGCCCGATCTTTATCATGGTGGAGCAAAGCTGCCGGCTGTTTTTCGGTTCGGGGCAGATGTTCAAGTCGGTGCTGGCGGCCCAGGCCGCCAGCCTGATCGGCTGGGCAGCACTGGGGCATAACGACCGCGTCGGCGGGCTGGTGTTCGGTGACAACGAGCACTACGAAATCAAACCCCGGCGCAGCAAGCAAAGCCTGCTGCAATTGCTCAACCGCCTGGTGCGGGTCAACCAGAGCCTCAACACCGAGAGCCGCCCCGAAGCCGACGCCCTGGGCATGGCCCTGCGCCGTGGGCGTGAAGTCCTGCGCCCGGGCAGCCTGGTGATCGTGATCTGTGATGAACGCGCCCTCACCGAAGGTGCAGAACAACAACTGAGCCTGCTGTCACGCCATTGCGACTTGCTGCTGATGCCGATCTCCGACCCGCTGGACCATGCCCTGCCCGCCGCCGGGCTGCTGCGTTTCGCGCAAAGAGGCGCACAGTTGGAACTGGACACATTGAATTTCGACTTGCGCCAAGCCTACAAGGCCCAGGCCGAAGCGCGCATCGCCCGCTGGGAATTGCTCGCGCAGAAACTGCGAATACTGTTGATGCCGTTGAGCACCCAGAGTGAAATGGTCGAGCAACTGCGCGAATACCTCAACCCGCAACGCCCGGTTAAAAAGCAATGAGCAGCCTCGACCAACTGCAACCTTTGATCGCCCCGCCGAGCATTGGCTTCTGGCCACCCGCGCCCGGCTGGTGGCTGTTGCTGCTGATCATCCCGCTGCTGGGCTGGGGCCTGTGGTCGTTGCGCCGCTTTGTGCCCGCGCGGCGCCCCTTGGCTCGCGCCGAACAACCGCTCGACCCGCTGCGCATCGCGGCCCTGGCGGAACTCGCACTGATGCCCAAACCCTATGACGGCGCCCCCGCCGGCGCCTGGCTGCAGCAGCTCAATGGCCTGCTCAAGCGCTTGTGCCGCAACGACTATCCCTACAGCCAGAGCCACACCCTCAACGGCCGCAAATGGCTGGCGTTCCTCGATAACCGCTGCCCCGCCGCCGGCCTCACGCGCTGGATGGTGCTGGTGGAAGGCGCCTATAAACCCGAATGCAAACTCGATGACAAAGCCATCGCGGGCCTGACCCAAGCCGTCGACACCTGGATTCGCAAACATGTTTGAGTTCGCCTGGCCGTGGATCTTCGCCCTGTTGCCATTGCCCTGGGTGATGCGGCTTATATTGCCGGCGGCCGACAGCGGCGAGCCGGCGTTGAAAGTCAGCTACCTCAGTGACCTCGAAGGCCTCGCCCGCCGCCGCGCGCGGGTCAACCTGCCCGGCTGGCGCCAGCAGGCCCCGTTCGTGCTGCTGTGGCTGCTGCTGCTGACGGCCGCCGCCCGGCCCGAGTGGCTCGGCGAACCGCTGCCGATTGCCGCCAGTGGCCGCGATCTACTGGTGGCGGTGGACGTGTCCGGTTCCATGGACTTTCCCGACATGCACTGGCAGGACGAGGACGTCAGCCGCCTGAGCCTGGTCCAGCACCTGCTCGGCGACTTCCTTGAGGCGCGCGAAGGTGACCGCGTGGGCCTGATCCTGTTCGGCAGCCAAGCCTACCTGCAAGCGCCGCTGACCTTCGACCGCCGTACCGTACGCACCTGGCTGGATGAAGCGCGCATCGGCATCGCCGGCAAGAACACCGCCATCGGCGACGCCATCGGCCTGGCCCTGAAACGCCTGCGCCAGCGTCCGGCGCAAAGCCGCGTGCTGATCCTGGTCACCGACGGCGCCAACAATGCCGGGCAGATCGACCCGCTGACCGCCGCGCGCCTGGCGGCTGAGGAAGGCGTGAAGATCTACCCCATCGGCATCGGTGCCGACCCCGAACAAACCGGCTCCCTGGGGATCCTGGGCGTCAACCCGAGCCTGGACCTCGACGAACCGGCGCTCAAGGCAATCGCCGAGGCCACCGGCGGGCGCTACTTCCGCGCGCGCGACGGCGAGGAACTGCAAGCGATCAAGGACACCCTCGATCAACTCGAACCGGTCGAGCAACAACCCACCCAGGCCCGCCCCGCCCAGGCGCTCTACAGCGCCCCCCTGGCATTGGCGCTGATCCTCAGCCTGTTGCTGGTGATCCAGGAACGCTGGCCCAACAACGCCTTGCAACGCTTGTTCAACAAACTCTCCACCAAGGGCCATTTCCTGCAACAACACCCTGAATGGCGCCAGCGCCTGAACCGCCTGCGTTTGCGGAGGCGTCGATGATCGACTTGTGGCCGCACTGGTTCCGTCCCTGGTGGCTGTTGCTGCTGCCGCTGCTCGGCTGGTTGCTGTGGCAACTGTGGCATCGGCAAAAACGCGCCGGGCGCTGGCAGATGATCCTGCCACCGGCCTTCCATGCCGTGCTGCTCAGCGGCGGCAACGGGCGCGAAAGCAAATCGCCCTGGGTGATCCTCGGCATCGCCTGGCTGCTCGCGCTTCTCGCCTTGCTCGGCCCCAGCTGGCAACGGGTGGAACAAACCAGTCAGAAACCGTCCGACCCGCTGGTGGTGCTGCTGGAACTGACCCCGGAGATGCTCGCCACCGACAGCCCGCCCAGCCGCCTGGAACAGGCCCGGCGCAAGCTGTATGACTTGTTGCAGGCGCGCAGCGACGCGCAAACCGCCATCGTCGTGTATGCCGGCAGTGCGCACATACTGGTGCCGCTGTCGGACGACCTGGCCACCAGCCGCAACCTGCTCGAAGCCCTGCGCCCCTCGCTGATGCCCGAGCCCGGCCACCGCGCCGACCTGGCCGTGGACAAAGCCCTGGGCCTGCTCAAGCAAGGCGGTCTCGGCCAGGGGCGCCTGTTGCTGATTGGCTCCTCGCTGTCCAAACAGGAACGCCAGGGCATTCGCTTGCTGCTGCAAGGCAGCCAGGCGCCCAGCCTGTCGATCCTCGGCGTTGGCAGCCGCGAAGGCACGCCGGTGACCCAGGAAAGCGGCGAGTTCCTCAAGGACGAACAGGGCGCGATCCTGGTGCCGCGCCTCGACAGCCCGACGCTCAAGGCGTTCGCCAGCGAGATGGGCGGCCGTTACCGCGCCGCGCGCCTGGACGACAAGGACCTGCGCCAACTTGGCGTACTCGACACGCCCCAAGCCCTGCGCAACGACGGCCAACTGCTGCACCTCGACACCTGGGCCGACCAGGGCTACTGGCTGCTTCTGCCGCTGTTGCTGCTGGCCGCCTGCGCCGGGCGCCGGGGCTGGCTGTTCTGCCTGCCGTTGCTGCTGTTGGGCGCGCCGCAGCCCAGCTACGCGTTCGAATTCCAGGACCTCTGGCTGCGCCCTGACCAGCAAGGCCAGTACCTGCTGAAGAAAAAGCACCCCGCCGAAGCCGCCGAGCGTTTCGAAGACCCACAATGGCAAGGCGTGGCGCTGTACGAGGCCGGTAACTACGCCGAGGCCATCAAGCGTTTCGCCGAGGGCAGCGACGCGTATTCCCACTACAATCGCGGCAATGCCCTGGCCAAGTCCGGCGAACTGGAAGCGGCTATCGACGCCTATGAACAGGCGCTGGAAGCCCAGCCCGACCTGCAACCGGCCCTGAAGAACAAAGCCCTGGTGGAGAGCCTGATCCAGCAACAGGCCCAGCCCGAGCCGACTCAGCCGGCAAAAAACGAGGATGACGAAACCACCCAACCCGGCCAAACTGCGCAACCGGGCGCCACTGGGCAAAGTGCCACAGGAGGCGAGGAGTCATCCCCAGCCCAGGGTGAAACCGGCACCCATGATACCCAGGCCGGCGCCACGCCGCAGGCCGGTGGCAATGACGTGCCGGGCAGCGAGCTGGGGGATGAGCAGACCACCACCCCGCCCTTGCGCCCCACGGACACCAGCCTTGACGGTGAACGCCGCCAGGCCCTGGAACAATGGCTGCAGGAGATCCCGGACAACCCCGGCGAACTGCTGCGGCGCAAATTCTGGTACGAACAGCAACAGCATCAGGACAAGACTCGATGAGCCGCCGCACCACCCTTCTGCTTCTGCTCGCGTTATCGGCAGGCCACGCCCAGGCGGCGAGCCTGGTCGCCAGCGTCGACCGCAGCCGCCTCAACTCCGGGGAAACGGTAGAACTGACGGTGGAATCCAGCGACGTCACCCAGTTCGGCAAGCCGGACCTGTCCCCCCTGGATGCGCAGTTCGAAGTCAGCGGCACCCGGCAGATCAACCAGCTCACCACCTTGGGTGGCGACAATCACGCCACCACGCGCTGGATCATTACCCTGCTGCCCAAGGAAAACGGCAACGTGGTGATTCCACCGTTGCAAGTGGGTGAATACAAGACCCAGCCCATTACCCTGCAAGTCGTGGAAACCAGCAGCCAGGACACCAATGCCGAACTCGCGCCGGTCTTTGTCGAAGCCAACCTCGACCAGTCCACCGTGTACGTCCAGGCCCAGGCCCTGTTAACACTGCGCGTCTACCACTCGGTGTCGCTGTACGACGACAGCAGCCTCACGCCGTTGCAGATCCCCGATGCGCGCATCGAGCAACTGGGCGAGTCACGCACCTACGAAAAGGTCATCAACAGCATTCGCCACGGTGTGATCGAAACCCGCTATGCCATCTACCCGCAGCACAGCGGCAACCTGGCGATACCCACGCAGACCTTCAGCGCCACGCTGGTGGAATCGCGTCCGCAGCAAGAGAACAGCTTGCAAGGCACCAAGCCCGGCAAGCTGATTCACGTCAGCTCCGCGCCGCTGCAACTGACGGTCAAGCCGAAGCCGGAACTCTACCCGGCCGACGCCCCCTGGTTACCGGCACGCAGCCTGACCTTGAGCGAAAACTGGAACCCCGAGCCGACCCACGTGCAGGTCGGCGACTCCCTGACCCGCAGCCTCACGCTCAAGGCCGAAGGCTTGTCCAGCGCGCAACTGCCGGCCCTGCCCAGCACCGACATCAACGGCCTGCGCCGCTACCCGGACCAACCGGTGCTCGCCAACCAGAACAACGACCGCGGCCTGATCGGCAGCCGCGAAGACCGCGAAGCGCTGGTGCCCACCCACGTCGGCGCCCTTGAGCTGCCACCGGTGGAAGTGGTGTGGTGGAACACCCACGAAGATCACCTGGAACGCACCAGCCTGCCGGCCCGCACCCTGCAAGTCGCGAACAACCCGAGCCTGGTGGTGGACACCCCCGCCACCCCCACCATCATCACCGCCCCCGACGATAGCCGCCTGTGGCTGTGGCAACTGAGCACCTTGATCCTGGCTTGCACCACCCTGCTCGGCTTCGGCCTGTGGTGGCGGGCACGCTGGCAGCCGGCCGTATTGCGCGCCGCCCAGACCGGCCCGAGCCCGCGCACCCTGCTCGACGACCTCAAGCGCGCCGCCCAGGCCAACGACCCCCAGGCCACCCGCCAGGCGCTGGATGCGTGGGCGCGGCAACAGCCGGAAACCCTGGCCGACATGGCGGCGCGGTTCGTGCCGCTGTCGGATGCGCTGGATGGGTTGAACGGTGCGCTCTACAGCGAGAGCGGCCACTATTGGGTCGGCGAAGACCTGTGGCGTGCGGTGAAAGCCATCCCGATGGCCGAGCGTGAGCAGGACCCAGCGACGGATACCACCAGCTTGCCGCCGCTGTATCCCAAATAAGCCCCGCTGCATCCCTGACACTCCACAAATCAAAATATGGGAGGGGCCGTGCGACGATTCGACTTGCCCCTGATTGCGATGGGTTGGCTCGACGCTGAACGCCCGGCAGACAGGGCTGCTGTGGCGAGCAGGCTTGCCCTGCGTTGGGCTGCGAAGCGGCCCCAAAACCAGCCACTGAGGCGCGCCTGACACAGCGCAGGTGTCTTTGTCAGGGGCCGCTTGGCGGCCCAACGCAGGGCAAGCCTGCTCGCCACGGCTGCCCGCTTGTCACAACTGCCTGATTGCCAAAGGGGGGTTATGCGTCGTCTGAAGCAGCGTGTTCGCAATACAGGTAAACTCCCCTCCTTTTCATCTTCTCCGCGGAGTTCGCCTTGCGTCTGTTCCACACCTCCGACTGGCACCTTGGGCAAAACCTGCACGGCCAGGAACGCGACTTCGAACATGCCTGTTTCCTTGAGTGGCTGCTGCGCCAGCTCCATGCCCACCAACCTGATGCGCTGTTGATCGCCGGCGACATCTTCGACACGGTCAACCCGCCGCTCAAGGCCCAGGAGCGTCTGTACGACTTCATCATCAGCGCCCACGAACAAAACCCCGACCTCACCATAGTAATGATCGCCGGCAACCACGACTCCGGCTCGCGGATCGAACTGCCCGCCCCGTTGATGCGGCGCTTGCACACCCATGCCCTGGGCCGCGTGCTATGGCTGGACGACGGCCAACTGGACGCCGAACGCCTGCTGATTCCCCTGCCGAATGCCAAGGGCAAGGTTGCCGCGTGGTGCCTGGCGCTGCCGTTCCTGCGCCCGGCGGAAGTCACCGGGGCGCACCTGGGCGACGACTACCTGCACGGCATCGGCCAGGTCCATGAATGGCTGATCGCCGCCGCCAACGCCAAACGCAAAAAAGGCCAGGCGCTGATTGCCATCAGCCATGCGCACATGGCCGGCGGCTCGGTGTCGGAAGACTCCGAGCGCAGCCTGATCATCGGCAATGCCGAGGCGCTGCCGGCCAAACTGTTCGATAAAAGTGTCGGCTATGTCGCCCTCGGCCATTTGCACAAGCCGCAAAAGGTGAATGGCGAAGAGCGCATTCGCTACAGCGGCTCGCCGATTCCACTGTCGTTTTCCGAAATTGGCTACAAGCACCAGATTCTCGACGTGACGTTCCAGGGCGAACGACTGGTCAGCGTCGAGCCGCTCCTGATCCCGCGTTCGGTCAACCTGCAACGCCTGGAAGCGGCGCCCCTGGCCGACATCCTCAAGCAACTGGCCGAGCTGCCCGACATCGACCTGTTGGCCGAAACCCAGCGCCATCCCTGGCTGGAGGTGCGGGTACGCCTGGACGAGCCGCAACCCGACCTGCGCCAGCAAATCGAAACCGCCCTGCAAGGCAAGGCCGTGCGCCTGGTGCGCATCGCTGCCGAATACGCCGGCAAACGCGGCAGCGACGACACGGACGATCAACATCTGATCGAACTCGACCAGCTCACTCCCCAGGAGCTGTTCAGTCGCGCCTGGCAGGACAGCTACGGCAGTGAAGTGGATGAACAGACCTTGAAGGATTTCGCCGTGCTGCTCCAGGAAGTACAACAGGAGGGCGAACAGCCATGAAGATCCTCGCCATCCGCCTGAAAAACCTCGCCTCCCTGGCCGGCCCGTTCGAGATCGACTTTACCGCCGAGCCCCTGGCCAGCGCCGGGCTGTTCGCCATCACCGGGCCAACCGGCGCCGGTAAAAGCACCCTGCTCGATGCCCTGTGCCTGGCGCTGTTCGGCGCGGTGCCGCGCCTGGGCGATACCGGCCAGGCCAAGATGCCCGACGCTGATACCGATATCTCCATCGGTGACCCGCGTACCCTGATCCGTCGCGGCACCGGCGGCGGTTATGCCGAGGTGGACTTCGTCGGCGTCAACGGCCGTCGCTACCGCGCGCGCTGGGAAGCCAACCGCGCACGTGACAAAGCCAGCGGCAAGCTGCAAAACAGCCGGCAAAGCCTGATCGACCTGGACAGCGACCAACTGCTGGCCAGCCAGAAAACCGAATACAAGACCCAGCTGGAACTGGCCCTGGGCCTGAATTTCGAGCAATTCACCCGCGCGGTGTTGCTGGCGCAAAGCGAGTTCAGTGCGTTCCTCAAGGCCAACGACAACGAGCGCAGCGAGCTGCTGGAAAAACTCACCGACACCGCGCTCTACACCCAGTTGGGCCGTCGGGCCTTCGACAAGGCCAAGGACGCCAAGGACGCGCACAAGCAGCTGCAAGACCAGGCCACTGGCGTGGTGCCCCTGGCGCCTGAAGCCCGCGCCGAACTCGACCAGCAACTGGCCGACGCGCAGCAACAGCTCAAAACCCAACAAAACCAGCTCAAACAGCTGGAATTGCAGCACACCTGGCTCAAGGAACTGCGCGAATGGCAGGAGCGCCAGCGCACTGCCACCGAACAGCTCCAGCGTGCGCAAGCGGAGTGGGACAACCAGGCCACGCAGCGCCAGGACCTGAGCCGCCTCGATCAACTGGCACCGCAACGCCATCAGTTTGCGCGCAGGGCAGAACTCCTCACCTTGCTGGCGCCGCTGGCCGCGCAGATTCAGGCGCACATCGAGCAACAGGCCGAGTTGCATACCCGCCAGGCCCAGGCCCAACAACAGCAGATATCGGCCCAGGCGGCACTGGCCGAAGCCCTCAAGGCCCAGGGCGACGCCGTGCCGTTGCTGCGCCAGGCCTTTGAAGCACAAAGCACCCTCGCCCACTTGACCAGAGACCTGGCCAAGCGCACCGAGGACAAACAGCAACACGAAACCGCCTGCGCCGAAGGCCAGGCGCTGCTCAAGGGCTTGCAGGACAAGCACACCCACGTTGCCGAGCGCTTGCAACGCCTGGCCGCCGAACTTGAACGCAGCAGCGCCCTCGCCCCGCTCAGCGAGGCCTGGGGCGCCTACCGCGACCGCCTGCAACAACTGATGCTGATCGGTAATCGCCTGAAGAAAGGCCAGTCCGAACTGCCGCAACTGGAACAGCGCGCCACGACCGCCGCGGAAAAGTTCGCCCAACAACGTGACGCGCTCGACCTGCTGTACCAAGAAGCCGGTGCCGAGCCGCACGCCGTGGCCGAGCAGATCCAATTGCTGGCCAGCCTGCTGCAAGACAATCGCAAGCAGCAACGCGCCTTCGAAGACCTGACTCGCCTGTGGGACAGCCAACAACAGCTGGACCAGCAAGCCGCAGCCCTGACGCAAAAACTCGCAGACGCCCAGCAGCAGCGCGAACAACTGAACCAGACCGGCCTGCAAACCAAGGCCGAACTGGCGGTCGCCGAACAAACCCTGACGGTGACCAAGCAACTGCTGGAACGCCAGCGCCTGGCGCGCAGTGCCAGCGTCGAGGAATTGCGCGAGCAATTGCAGGACGGCCAGCCCTGCCCGGTGTGCGGCAGCCATGAGCATCCGTATCACCAGCCCGAGGCCCTGCTGCAAAGCCTGGGTCGCCATGATGAAAGCGAAGAGGCCACGGCGCAGAAAGCCGTCGACACCCTCAAGGAAAAACTCACCGAGCTACGTGGCGAAGTGGGCGGCCTGATCGCCCAGCAAAAAGAATTCCTGCAACAACAGGAACACCTGGCTACCCAACAGCACGCGCTCCAGCCCAGCCTGGACGCGCACCCACTGGCGGCCTCGCTGTTCAATCAGGACGAAGCCAAACGCAGCCATTGGTTGGCCCAGCAACTCAGCCAACTGACCCAAAGCATCACCCAGGACGAACAACGCCAGGGCGCCCTGCTCAACCTGCAGCAAAACGCCGGGCGCTTGCAGCAACAACTGCAAGCCGCCCAGGACGCGAGCCAGCAGGCGCGCCAATTGCTGGTCGACCAGCAGCGCGAGCTGTCCAACGACCGCGAGCGCCTCGACGAAGAACTCAACGCCTTCGCCAGCCTGCTGCCCGCCGACACCCTGGAAGGCTTGCGCAGCGACCCGGCCGCGACCTTCATGCAATTGGACCAGCAGGTCAGCCAGCGCCTTGAGCAGCTTGGCCATCAGCATGACGAGCTGGCCGAGCAGCAGGAACGCCAGCAGGCCATCGAGAAAGAACACACGCACCAGCAGCATCGCCAACAGCAGCTCGACGTCTTGCATCAGCAGGTCACCGAGTTGAGCGAGCAACAGCAGGCCGCCCAGGCCACGCTCACCGCGCTGCTGGGCGAGCACACCAGCGCCGAACACTGGCAGCAGCAGCTGGAACAGGTGGTGGTGCAGTCACGCCAGAGCGAGGCCGACGCCAACCGGCAGTTGCAGGACATCCGCAACCAACTGATCCAACTGGCCGCCGACCTCAAGGCCCAGCAGGAGCGCCAGCAATCCTTCGAAGCCGAACAGCACACCCTCGACGCCCGCACCAACGAATGGCGCGCCCTGCACCCCGAACTGGATGACCACGGCCTGGCCCGCCTGCTGGCCTTCGACGACAAGCAGGTCAGCGAACTGCGCCAGCAGGTGCAACACAGCGAAAAAGCCGTCGAACAAGCCAAGGTTTTGCTGCAAGAGCGCGAGCAACGCCTGGCCGAACACCTGGCCTTGCACAACGGCAACCTGGAAGCCGAAGCGCTCGACAGCGCCCTGGCCGCCCTCAACCAGCAATTGGCCGAGGGCGAAAAACAGTGCGCCGAGTTGCGTGCGCGCCAAGCCGACGACCAACGTCGCCAGGACGCCAACCACGCCCTGGCCGAGCAAATCGCCAGAGCCTATGACGAGTGGCAACGCTGGGCGCGCCTGAATGCGCTGATCGGCTCGGCCACCGGTGACACGTTCCGCAAGATCGCCCAGGCCTATAACCTCGACTTGCTCGTGCACCATGCCAACGTGCAATTGCGCCAGCTGGTGCGCCGCTACCGCCTCAAGCGCGGTGGCAGCATGCTCGGGCTACTGGTGATGGACACCGAAATGGGCGACGAACTGCGCTCGGTGCATTCGCTGTCCGGCGGCGAGACATTCCTGGTGTCGCTGGCACTGGCATTGGGCCTGGCGTCGATGGCGTCGAGTACGTTGAAGATCGAATCGCTGTTTATCGACGAAGGCTTCGGCAGCCTCGACCCTGAGTCGCTGCAACTGGCGATGGACGCCCTGGACGGCTTGCAGGCCCAGGGCCGCAAGGTGGCGGTGATCTCCCACGTGCAGGAAATGCACGAACGCATCCCGGTGCAGATCCAGGTCAAGCGCCAGGGCAACGGCCTGAGCACCCTGGAGGTCAAGTGAGCGAAGCGCTGCTGTATTCATTCCGGCGCTGCCCATATGCGATGCGCGCGCGCCTGGCCTTGGGTTATTCCGGCGTGCCCGTACGCATCATCGAAGTCAGCCTGAAAGCCAAGCCCGCTGAAATGCTGGCACTGTCCCCAAAAGGCACGGTGCCAGTGTTGAGTGTGGACGCTCAGGTGATCGATGAAAGCCTGGCGATCATGCAATGGGCGTTGGCGCAGCACGACCCGGAGGACTGGTTGCTGCAGGGTGATCCGGCGGTGCTGGCACTGATTGCCGAGAACGATCAGGTATTCAAGCATCACTTGAATCGATACAAGTACGCCGAGCGCTACCCGGAGCAACCGATGGAAGCGCATCGGGCCGAGGGCGAAGTGTTCTTGCAGAAACTGGAGGGGTTGCTGGCGCATCGCGCCTATTTGCTCGCAGACCATCCGAGCCTGGCGGACATGGCCTTGCTGCCGTTTGTACGGCAATTTGCACATGTCGATCGAGAATGGTTTGCCGGTACCCCCTACAGCGGGTTGCAGCGCTGGTTGGACGCGCTCCTGCAATCGCCGCTGTTTATCGGGGTGATGGCGAAGGCTTAGCCTTCCACCAAGTTCAATAATCGCTCACGGGCGATCTCCGGCTCGTTGTCCACCAGCTGCACGGAGGACAGGATCGGGGCGGAATAGAGGAACAGGATTACTGCTGCCAGTCGGAGTGCCATGCTGTCGATTCCAGGAAGAAAGGAGTCAATATTTCAGCGTCAAATTTAAACACATGTCATTGTGCCATTACCTCTATTTTTTTCCTCCCGACGCACAAACGCCAAACCACTCGAACGCAAGTGGCTACGTTCCAGTGGTTTGGCGTCTGCTTGTGTGCAGGGTCAATCAGCGCTCACTGCTGGGTTTTGTGATCCAGGGCGGCATAGAAGTTGGCGCTTTGTTGCAGGTATTTCTGGGTGTAGGCGCTGGTGCTGGATTTTTTGCCGGTGAGTTCCACACTGGCGGCCGCTGGCAGGGCCACGGTGGCGGAAACGGCGGAAGCGGCGATGATCGAGAAGAGATTGAAGTTCATGTCGGTAACCCTTGTGTTCGTTTGGTTGAGTGGCCGGGGAAGGCCTTGGAACCAAACTTACGCCCGAGGGCTGAGCCTTAGAAATGCTTTGAAACAGTAGCCGCTATTAATCGAATTAATACAAAGGGTCAGGCCCCGCGGTGCGGGGCCTGTGGCTTATTGACGCACCAGGAACTTGAGGTCGCTGGGGGCATCGATCGGCAATTTCTGCACGGTTTTACCCAGCAGGCCGGTCTTGGGGTCGCGTTCAACCACCACGATTTCATTGCTTTTCTGGTTGGCGATCAGCAGGAACCTGCCGCTCGGGTCCAGGCTGAACTCACGCGGGTGGTCGCCTTCCACGGAGCGGCGCTGCAATTCCTTGAGGTGCGCGGTGGTCGGGTCGATGCTGAACACCAGCACCTGATTGGCCGTCCCCCGGTTGCTCACGTACAGGAACTTGCCGTCGCTGGACGCGTGCAGCGCGGCACCCGCTTTGTCCGACACCGGTTGCCCGGCGGCGAAATCCACCAGTTGGGTCTGGGTGAGCTTACCGTCGTTGTAATCGAATACCGCGACCTGGGCGCTCATCTCGGTGGTCAGCCAGGCGTGCTTGCCGTCCGCGCTGAACAGCAAGTGTCGCGGGCCGCTGCCGGGTGGCAGTGGCACCGACGCAGGGGTCGCCGGGGTCAATGGCAGTTCGTGGTTGGCCTTGGGGTCATAGTGGTAGGCAAACACCTTGTCGGCGCCCAGGTCCTGGACAAACACATATTTGCCATCCGGCGATGACACCACCGAATGCACATGGTTGGAGGCCTGGCGCTCGGGGTTCACACGGCTGGCCGGGTGCCCGCTCAGTTGCACCGGTGCCGACAGCTTGCCGCCCGCGTCGACCGGCAGGATCGCCAGGCTGCCGCCCGGATCTTCGAGGACCGAATAGTTGGCGACGAACAGGTAGCGGCCATCCACGGCGACGCTGGAATGCGTTGGTTCGTTGCCCAGGCTCTGCACCTGGTTGATCAGGGTCAGCTGATGGCTCTGCGGGTCGATGCTGTAGCTGCTGACGCGGCCAACCGGGTCTTTCTGGCCAGGACCGTTCTCGTTGACCACAAACAGGTGCTTCTGGTCTTTGGAGAGCGTCAGCCACGACGGGTTGGCGGCCTTCGCGGCCAGCACCGGCTTGCCATTGAACTGGCCAGTACGGCTATCGAATTGCAGGCGGTAGATCCCTTCGCTGCTGCCCGCCGTGTAGCTGCCCACCAGCAGTTCATAGGTGTCGGCGGGCGCGGCCTGCACCGACATCGCACCGACACTGCCCGCCATCAGCAGGGGCCAGAATTTACGCATCATCATCCGCTTCATCCTCATCGTTATTGTTGCCGGTGACCGCGCTCATGCAGACCAGGCGGTGCTCGCCGGAGTCACCGATCAGGGTCCAGCTTTGCAAGGTCTCATCGAAGGTGGCGGTCGCCACCTGTTGCCGGCTGAAGCTCCAGCGTTTTTCCGCACGCCCGTCCATGGCGATGATCTGCAATGTCTCATCATTGAGCGTGAAGTCGAAGGCGTGCAGCCCGTCGATTTCAAGCATGTCGCTGGTGGCTAGGACGTCGGGCAGTTTTTCGGCAGTCATGGCAGGTCAATCATCTACGGGAAAACGCCAATGATAGCCCAGGGGCCCCAGGACGGTGCCGGTTTCGCTACCGGGCGCGTTACAAATACGTCGAAACAGACGCCTCTGCCCCGCACCGCTCAAGGCGTGGGCCCGAGTTCCCGCGGCACCTGGAAACAGTTCATAACGCATTGCCGAAGCTGGGCGTGCAACGGGCGGGTATTTTTCCCAGCCTGTTTTTGTCTCCCCCAGCCAAGGAAGTGCCTGTATGCAATCGGTCAGAAACACCCCCCGCCTGTTCACGTTTTCGTTGCCGATCGAACCTGAGCCATCGGCCAGCCGTCAACCTGCTACACCGGAGCCCGAGCCCGCGCCCGCGACACCCACAAGAACCGCCCGCTTATTCTCCCCAGGGCGGGGCAAAGTGCCTCTGAGCCTGCAAGGCAAGCTCGCAGCCGTTCATCCAGCCCCCACACCGCCCGACACGCCCGCCAAGGTGGTGGCCAACCAGTTCGCCACGCGCCCCACCGTGCGTTCAGTGGTCGCCAAACTGCTCGACGACGCGCTGAAAATCGACAGCGCCAACACCGCCCTGGCCGGTTCCTCGCCAGACCGGCCGACACCCCTGCTGGACCTCGCCCTTGAGCATCTGGCCAACGGCGCCGAGCTGGACTTTTCCGGCCCGCGCCAGTGGGTCAAGTCCGACACCGGCAGCCCTGCCCCACTGGACAGCCATTCGCTCGACCTGGCGCTCCGCAGCCTGCGCCCCAACCTCAAGCCTGCCTACGCCGAAGCGTTGAGCCAGTACTGGGGCCAGCCGGCCTTTGGCGCCACCAGCCGCTGGCTGTGGCTCAGCGATACATTGAAAAACACCCTGCGCATCGCCGGCCTCCAGCAACCCGGCCTGGACCCGCAGCAACGCGAAACCCTCGACCAGATCAGCCGCTACCCCGATGCGGGCGAACGCAATACCCTGTACGGCGCGGGCGCCGCCAAGGTATTCCGGGTGGACACGACCCTGACGCATCAAGGCACCGCATCTACGGTGAGCAGCCCGGACCTTTTGATCACACGCCAGGTGGGCGAACGCACCCTGGTGCTGCACGCGACGGCCCAGGGCGTCGTCACGCCTTATACCTCCCTGGAAGCCTTCGCCACAGCCTGGGAGCGCCAACTCAGCGCAAGGTTCGCGTTCGATCACCTGACCTGGAAACGCACCGAGTCGGATGGCACCGTGTTCGATACCCAGGCCGCCATCATGCTCGATCAACAGTTGCAGAACCTGGACGCGATACAGCTGCCGGCCAAAACCAACGTGACCAACCTGGAGCAGGTCTTTACCCAGGCCAGCGACACCTCGCACTGGTTCAGTGACACGGCGTCGACGGCGCGGCTTGAGCAAATGCAACGCAAGATGCCGCCATGGCTGACCCAGGCCAGCGACGCCGACCGTTTCACCTACCAACGCCAGACCCTGGCGCTGGCCAGCAGTGTGCAGCGCCACCAGGGGCGCACCTTCCTCACCGACATCCCCGACCTGCGCACCTATGCCGAGCAACAGCTCAACGCACATTTGGCGCCCAAGGGCTATACCGCCAAAGACCTGGAGATCACGTTCAACGTGCCGGTCGGCGACCTCGGCAGCGGTTATATCGAACCGATCAAGATGAACCTGGTGGACATGGCCCTGGAAAATCTTGCCGGCCTGCCCAAGGGCGCCATGGAGATTCGCCTGCGCGGGCAACGGGTGAACGACGTGCAGATGCCGCAGAGGCTCAAGGACCTGATCAGCAGCGTCGATATCGGCCAACACTATCCGGCCCTGCTCAATCAGCAACTGCTCAGTGATACCGAGCAGGCGCGGCAGCGTAGCGCCTTGTTTACCGAGCAGGTGCCTGTGCAACTAACCCTGCAGGCCCTGGAACTCAAGCTCAAGGGCGAAGCCGGCATGACCGACGGGGGTTACCGGCTGGTCGAAGCGGTGACGCGGCCCGGCAGCGGCCTGCGTACAGTCGACGGGCAGCCCGTCACCGTCCGGCCGCTGGCCTTCCTGCACAAACCCGGAGCGACGCCGGACGTGGTCGCCAATATGTTCCTGCTCGAGCCCAAGGACCCGGCACGCGGCCCGCACTTGCTGTATCGCCCGCTGCTGGCACCGCCCTTGCTGGAGTTTGCCAGCCGTGACGCTCTGCTGGCTGCGGTCCAGGCACCTGGCCCGCTGCAACACAGCATCCTGGCCTGGCTGCCCGACGACAACACCCGTGCGATCTACGCCAACGATGGTTTCAAGACCCCGCACATTGCGCACTACAGCCTGTTCAACGAATTCGATGCACCCGACACGCCCGCGCCGACGGCGTTGGCCGTCGACGGCTATGCCGCGGCCGAGGCACTGGACAAGGCGTTGCTCGACGGCCAGCTGATGCAACACCTGTTCAGTACCAATGCGCGAAGCCTGGTCACGCTCGCCGAGGGCCAGTCCGTCTCCGACGCCCAGAGCCGCTGGGCGTCCCATAAAGAACTGGGCTGGTTGTTGTTCAACACACTGCTCCCGGTGCTGCGCGGCCCAGGCGCCATGGCGGGCTGGTTGGTACAACTGGCCAGCGTTGAAAACGATATCAAGCAAGCCAGCGACCCCAGTCACCCCGACCCGGCACAAGCGCTGGTCGACCTGCTGGTAAATGTCAGCACCTTATTGAGCCACACACACCCGGCGCCGGAGCGGCCGGTAGGTCACCTGCCATTTGCGCAGCGACCGGACGTGTCGATTGCCTTGCGCCGTGCCGCCGGGGAACCCTCGTCGGCGCCGGCAGTGGTCACGCAGGACACCACAATGACAGGCGATGGCCTTGCCGACAGTCACCACCCCTTCGACTTTGCTTTTTCCAGCCCGCGTCAACTGAGCCCCGCCCAACGCGCATTGATCGATTCGTTCAGCGTGCCCGGCCCAACCACGCCGGTGCCCCCCATCAGCCGTGGCGAGACCGAGGGCCTGTACCTCATTGACAACAAATTGCACGCACAGATTGAAAACCGCTGGTTCCGCGTGGCGAGGGACCTGGACGGCGTCTTCGTGATCGATGAACAGGACAAGGCCCGTACCGGCCCGCCGCTGACACGCGATGCCCAGCGGCTATGGCAGTTTGACCTACGTCCCAAGCTCAAGGGCGGCATGCCCAAGTCCAGCGCGAGGATGAAAGCCACGCTGGACCGCAACAACGCACTGAGCGAGGCGAAGCTCGCAACGTACGTGAACGAAGTGTTCCGCATGAAGCCTGCGGTGAGTGCCGTGGAAGCGGCAGGCAAGCGTGTCAAGGAAACCCAGGAGGCCCTTCAAACGTCGGACAAAACCCTCAAGACCCTATGGGGCCTGGCAAACCACGGTGAGCGCAAAGCTGACTTCACCGCGCGTTACCAGCAGGAACGCATGAAGAACCAGGGCCTGGACACCTTGTTGCGCATTCGTTTGGAGGACTACCAAACAAGCGTTGGCACCCTGGTCGCCCACCGCAAGCATGCGATTCAGGTGCTCACCGCCGAGACCCCGGCCCAGGACTTCAACGTCTTCAAGGAAAAACGCGCCGAAGAATACCAGGCGATCGCTGAAACACTGCGCGCCAATACTACCGACTACCTGTACGTCGGCGATGAGCTCTCGCACGCCATCAGCGGCGAACCGTTGACCAGCCTGATCGAGCGCACCCGCAACAATGAACCGGGTGCCTACGCGGAGTTCATCGACAGCCTGGCCCACCGGGTTGAGCGCCTGACACGGTTGATCAAGGCCAACGAGGCGTATAACCAGGCACTCGATGAGTGGAAAAACGATTCGCCCGCGAGCAAGAAACAGGCCGAAGCCTTTATCAAGGCTACGCGCCAGCCACCGGCCGGCCAGCCATTCAACGCCAACCTGGAACGCCTCAGCGCGTTGCGCGAATTGAGCATCGACCGCAGCGTCGACACACAGTCTCCCGAGGTTGCCTTCTTCCTGGCGCGCTTCAACCGGGCAGACCTCAATAGCGTGGCGACCTCCCATATCGAACTGCAACAGCACGAAGGCTATACCACTGATGAACGTATCGCGGTCCTCAGCCACCTGATCGATCAATACCGGGCCGAATTGAGCAACACCCAGGCACTCCAGGACGTCGACCCCGTCAGCGTGCGGCCGGTGTACGGCAAGTTGTTCGTCGACTACCTGCAAGGGGTGATCGACCAGGCCCAAGCCGAGTTGGCCGATTTGATCCGCGAAGAGCAACACCTGCCGCCCGTGGCGGTGGCGCGCCAGGAACGGCCGCGCAAGTCGAACAACAAGAGGGTATTCAAGACCCGTGACAAGCAGACCCTGGTCGGCACCTTGAGGGCTGCGCAAGCCGGGCAGGACATTCCGATCATCGATGTCCTCGACAGCCGCAACGGCCAGGCGTTGACCAGTTACAGCTGGCACCCGGCCGAGGGCGAGTGGGTGCAGATCGTGCGGGCCGAACCGATAAAACCGGCGCCCGTGCCCTCGCCTAAACCGTTATCCGCCTTGATCGGCAGTGCTCGCAAGCTGATGGACGAGCAGGCCGGCATCGAGCGCTCGATCCAGTTCCAGAAAAAGAAACTCGATGACCCGACGCGCCGAGAGTCGGTCAGCCCCAGCGACTGGAGCGACATGCTCGAAGCCCAGGCCCAACGCCTGGAGCACGTGGCGCAGGAAGCCCAGGCCAGCCATGGCGCACGCAGCGAAACCGCGGCGTTGGTCAAGCAATGGCAGGACACGGCCAATGAGATGCGCCAGCGCGCCATTGCCCATCGCTGTGACGGCTACCTGCGTCAGGCCCCGCGTGCACAAAACGTCGAATACCTGTGGACACATGGACGCGTGGATATCGGCCTGGTCAACCGTGGCAAAAAACTCAAGGGCGGTGACTTCCTTACCGAATATGCCGTGCGCGAGAAAAATGGGCCCAAGGTGCTCTGGTATGCGCACTTCCATTACCCCACCCCCACCACGCCACGCGCCGACCACAGCGCGGCGCACCTGAAGATCCCGGAACAGCGCTTCCTGACGCAACAGGACCTCATCAACCAGGCCGGCCAGGACAACAAACGCATCGAGAGCATCGTGCGCAGCCAGATAAAAGCCCCACTGGATGAAAAACTGTTCCTGAAGCTCTAACCCAACCTCCCCAAGGAGCCGGTTTGCCCGGATGCCAGTCAGTTAAGCGTACATCGCAACCACTCCGGATGCGCGCGCCATCGTGACAACCAGCACCAGCAAGCCGCCTCCGCAACACCCTAACGGGCTACCACCTCCCCCGAACACAGCACATTACCTTGCATGGGCGCGTCTTCATTCAACGGAAAAGGAACTCCCATGCCAGCCCCAAACACCCCACCTGCCGCACAGCCGATCCGACAAGCGGTTGAAGCCCAGTTCCGCACCTGCCCGACATTGCGCTCAGTCACCGCGCAACTGCTCGCCACCAACCTGAAGGAAAAATACCCGCCGCTGACCTATCCGCTCGCGGACCTTCGATTAGCCGTACCCCGTGAAGGTGGCGGTCGCACCCTGCTCCCCTTGCTGGAGGTCACGCTGGGCTACCTGGCTGATGGCGGCTTTCCCGATGTATCGACACGTCTGGGCCTGGACAGCTATTTGAGCGGCGCCACCGGCAGCCGCCTGACGTATCACACCAACGAACGCAGTCGCGACTATGACCTGGAGGTCATTGAAGGGGTTATCAGAGAACTGCCGACGCTGCTGTTCATCGATTTTCAAGAAGCTCTGGCTACCTATTGGGGCCAGGACAGTGACGCCCGCGTCAGTCGCTGGAAGTGGCTGGCCGATGTGCTGCAAGGCTCGCTGCTCGAATCCGCCACTCGCCAGGCCGGAAACGCAGCCCAACCCCTGAGCATCCTCAGCACGTTGAACCGCTACCCCGACAGAGCCACTCGCGCCGCACGCCCTTGGCCCGAGAACGCGGTGCGCGCCTATACCCTGGAGACGCAGTTGGAACGGGCAGGCACCCGACTCACTCTGCAAGCCAGCGATATCCTGATAGTCAGCCAAGCGCATGTGTTGCTGTGCAGCCTCGACGGCAAGATTGAGTCATACCCCGACCTGGATGCTTTCGGCCAGGCCTGGGGCGAGCGCATGCAACAGCGTTTCGTCGTCGACAGGATCACCTGGCGGCAGTACGAGCCCGACGGCAATATCTTCGAGATACAAGCCGCGCTGGTACTGAACCAGCAACTGGATGACCTGGCCACAATTGAACTTCCCGCCAGGTCTACGGTGACCGCCCTTGAGCAGCTGTTCGCCGCCACCGCAAACCCGGGTCGATTATTCACCGACGCCGCCACGCCCCTGGCAACCCTATCGACCCTGCAGGCCGCCCTTCCCGACTGGCTGCAACGCGCCAGCACCGCCGACCGCCTGGCCTATCGTCAATGCCTGATTGAACAAGCCGGTATTCGGCGCCTGACCCTGGGCGACTCCGACTTCGACGGCCTGGAAACACTGCGCAGCTATGCGACCCAGCATTTGAACCACCAACTGTGCCTGGACCGCACCGAGGCCCTGGGTGGCACGCGTACCTGCAGCCAGGAGACATTATCTGCCGGGCTCGCTGCCGATGACGTGGAGCTGACCTTTCATGTCCCGGTGGGCAGCCTGGGGGGCGGTTACATCGAGCCGGTCTCCATGACCCTGGTGGACCTGGCCCTGAAAAACCTCTCGGGAAAACCCAAAGGGCGCATGACCCTAAGCCACCGCCGGGGCCGGGAAGTGGAAGCCTGGCTGACCGCCGACTACATCCTCCAACTGATCCAGCGTGTCGACATCGGTAAAAATTACCCCAACTACCTGCGCCAGGCGCTGATGAGCGACACCGAGGCGGCGCAAAAACGCCAGCGGCTGTTCCAGCAGCAACGGCCCGTGCACCTGAAAACCCAGGCGTTGGAGCACAAGATCAAGGGCGAAGCGGGCCTGACAACCCGAGGTGTGCAGTGTGTGAACGCCGTGCTCGACCCGGACCCCATGGCGCGGCGCATCGACGGCAACGCCATCGTCATTCGCCCGCTGGCGTTTCTGCGCAAGCCTGGGGCCACGGCGGATGTCGTGCAAAACATGTTCATCATCGAACCGCTCGACACCCAGTTGGGGCCGCACGTGCTTTATCGTCCAGCCTATCCCGACGCACTGCGCGAATTCGCCCGCCGCGAGCAATTGCTCGCAGCCATCGTGCAGCCCGGCCCCCTGCAGGACAGTGTCCTGACCTGGTTGCCGGACACTGCCAGGGCGATCTACAGCCATGGCGGTTTTACTCAACCCCACATCGTACGTGTCGGCATAGGATCGGAGTTCGACAGCCTGCCCAGCGTGCCCAAGCCCGCGGAACTGGCAAAGGCCGGCGACGAAAGCGCTGACGAACTGCTTCAGTCACTCAACCACGGCAGCCTCATGGAGTACCTGTTTGGTTGTGAAACCCGACAGGTGTTGGACCAGGCCGAACGTGAGTCGACGTCCAACCGTGAAAGCCGCTGGGCGCTGATCCTGGAAGGCATGCAACTGGGGTTCAACACGCTGTTGATCGCCGCGCGCGGGCCATTGGCGGCAGTGGGTTGGCTCCTGCAACTGACGCAAAGCCTCACACAAGACCTGCCAGCGCTGGAGAGTGACGACCCCACCGCGAGGGAGCTGGCGTGGGTCGACCTGCTGCTTAATATCAGCCTGTTGATGGTCCATCACGGCGCCCCTGCGACCGTTCCCGACAACCCGCCGTTCGATGCACAAGCCCTGACTCGCGAGCCGTTCAGGCGCCCGCTGGCAGGCCCGGCAACGAGACGAACGACGGTGGTTGCCCGCGGCGGTGTCGGCCTGCCCGCAGAACCACCGGGGGGTGGCCGCACGCTGATGGATTTTGACCACTCCCTGGCCAGCGACAGCGCCTCGGCAAGGCTTTTGGACAAACTGCGAGCCGTCAACATCGCCTGGCCCGTGCCTGCACCAGAGCCGGTCAAAATCGGGGCACACGCTGGGTTGTACAGCATCGGCGGCCTCTGGCATGCCTCCGTCGGCGGCTTGTTGTTCAGGGTCAGTATTGTCCCGGGGTTTGGCGAGGTGTTCATCATTCATCCTGAACATCCAGACCACCCCGGCATCAAGCTCAAAACCGACGGTGAGGGCCACTGGAGCCTGGACCCAGGGCTGAAGCTGCTGGGCGGCGGTCGCAAGGAGGAACTGCAAGCACAAAACCGGCTCAAGAAAGAGCAGGTGCTCGCGCGCGTACAGGCACTCAGTCAAGAGATCCCGCAACTGGTGGCGCCGTTTGATGCGTCACTCAAACCGACACAAGGCGCATTTGAGGCCCTGAAGAATCAACGCAAAATCGTCCAATTGACGGCAGAACTGCTGAAAAAGGCGACTGATGCACAAAAACCGGCGCTGGAGGCACGCCATCTGAAGGAAACCCTCAGGCACCAGGAACTACGTACCGAATTCGAGATCCTGCTGCAAAACCTGGAAGTCCTGTTTGCCCAGTCACTCACCCCGCGCCTGGAAATGGTCAAGCTGGGCCAGGAACTGGAAAAAGTCGGCGGGGCGGGTGCACACGTGCGCGACCGCGAAAAAATCCTCAAGACTGTCTGGGATCAGCAACTGTTCATTCACACCTTGCTATTGGGCCGGCTGAACGCCATGCGCTTCTCCCGCGCGGGAGAGCCGATGTCAGAGATGGCGCGCAGGATGTTTATCGACAATTTGCTCGGAGACCGCACCGTCTACAACGAATACATCAGCAACGCCATTGAGTCGGCCAATATCCGCCAGCACATGGGCGAGGTCTCGGTCACCATGGAGAACACCCTTCAACTGCTGGAGCAGGACTCGCGCGCGGGACGTGTGATACGTCAGAAACTGCTGGATGAAATCGCCTTTCCACAGCATTTTTTTTCCGACAACCTGAAACTCAATGCGCTGAATTATCTTGCCGCCGCCAGCGTGGAGATGAGCGACGCCGCAACGCCTCCGGAAGAAGACCTCTACATCAGGCGCCTTGAGCACATCGACTTGTTCGAGGTGCTGCTGTCTCACGTTGAAGTACGCAGCAGTGCCGAATACCCGCTGGCCGAACAACGGGATGTCTACGAGACGGTGCTCAAGCAGTACAGCCGCTACGAAGAGGCTATCCGCGCCCTCAAGGTCATCAATCCGCGTCGACTGCGGGTGGAGTCCGAGCGCCTGCTGGACGGTCTCGAGTATGCCAAGGCGCTTGCACAAAATGAGTTGGAAGCGGTGGTGCGCAAGCAGGAAGCGCTGGACGTCGAGCTGCCCCTGTCAAAAAACCTGCGCCCCAAGCTTCCGACAAAACGGGTGTTCAAAACCCGTAAAAAACAATACCTCATCGGCGAACTCAAGCCTGCCGGTGCGCAAGGCACCGAGGAGCGCTTTACCATCACCGACACGTTAACCGGTGAAACCGTTACCGCTTTCAGCCGACACGAAGACGGCTGGGCAGCCACTGAAGACGAACCGGCTGCCCCGGCGTTAGCCGAACCGCAAGGCCGCCCACTTGCCACCCTTAAAAGCCTTGGCCAGGCGCTGATCGAGCAGCGCAAAGGCATTGAACACACGATTGCGACCGACCAGCAAAAACTCGACTCGCCCCTCACCCGTCAACAGGTCAACCCAGGCGACTGGGATGAACTGCTCACTGGCCATGCGAGAAAACTCACGGCACTGGCCGAGGAAATACAGCGCGATCACCTCGACAAACTATCGGCCCAGGACCTGATCGATGAATACCTCGCGCAGGCCCGGGATATGACCCGGCGAGCACAACGTGTGTGCAGTGAAGCCTACAAGCGCCAATGGCCGACACCGGAGAGCCTCAACTACCTGTGGGAGCATCAAGAAATCGATATCAACCTGACGAGCCTGGCCGACCCGCAACGTCCGACCCTCAGCGGCGACTTCTTCACCGAATACGCGGTTTACGACAAGGCGAAAAAACCTCCGGTGGTGTTGTGGTACACGCACTTCCACTACGCCACGGCCGACGCCCCGCCCGCCCGTTACACCCGGGCGCATTTGAAGCTGCCCGAACAGCGCAAATTCACCCAGAAGGATTTGCTCAAGGAACACGTCCAAGCCTACTTGCGCAACCTCCGGGACCCCGGCAGCGAACCGGTCACCAACATTGTCTATGTACTGATCACGCCTCCCGTCGACCAGATTTTCCTGGCGATCGCGCCGCTACCGCGAGCGAACCCGTGATACCGGCCTGAAGGTCCACCTTGGGGTGAGGGCCAGACGCCCTCACCCCAGGGCTCAGTGGGCAAACAGCGAATTGCCCTTCTGCCCCGCCAGTTTCTCGGGCTTGATCAGGAAGCGGGCCAGCGCCGGCAGCAGCCATAGCGCGCCAAACATGTTCCACAGCAGCATGAAGGTCAGCATCAGGCCCATGTCGGCCTGGAACTTGATCGCCGAGAAGATCCAGGTGCACACGCCGATCGCCAGGCACAGGCCAGTAAACAGCACGGCCTTGCCGGTGGACTTGAGCGTCTGGTAGTACGCCTCTTGCAGTGGCAGGCCGGCACGCAGGAAGCTTTCCAGGCGGCTGTAGATGTAGATGCCGTAGTCCACGCCAATCCCCACGCCCAGGGCCACCACCGGCAAGGTCGCGACCTTGACGCCGATCCCCATGAACGCCATCAGCGCGTTGCCCAGTACCGAGGTCAGCACCAGCGGCAGCACGATGCACAGGGTCGCCGCCCAGGAACGGAAGGTGATCATGCACATGGTGGCCACGCACAGGTACACCAGGATCAGGATGGTCAACTCCGACGCCTTGATCACTTCGTTGGTGGCCGCTTCGATCCCGGCGTTACCGGCGGCGAGGATGAATTCCAGGCCGTCCTTGTTGTTCTCCTTGGCGAACGCCTGCACCGCATGCACCGCGCGGTCGAGGGTTTCGGCCTTGTGGTCGTTGAGGAACACCAGCACCGGCGCCAGCGAGCAATTGTTGTTGTACAGGCCATCGGCGCGGGCGATGGAGTTGTTCAGGACATCCGGGTTACGCGACAGGGTTTCCCATTTCAGGTTGCCCTCGTTCATGCCCTTGATCATCTGCTTGGACACGGTCACCAGCGAGATCGCCGACTGCACGCCCTCGGTGTTCTGCATCTTCCACATCAACTGGTCGATCGGCGCCATGGCTTCATAGCGCGAGCAACCTTCGGCCTTGGTCTTGACCATCACCACCAGCACGTCGGAACTGGTCGAGTAGTTGCTGATGATGAAGTTGTTGTCCTTGTTATAGCGCGAGTCCGGGCGCAGCTCCGGCGCACCTTGGTCCAAGTCGCCGATCTTCAGGTTCTGGCTGTACCAAAGGCCGCCGCCGAAGGCGACCAGCGCAAGCAGGATCGAGACCGGCGCCACTTTGGCGCTGGCGAATTTCGACAGCAGGCGCCAGAACGGGTGGTCGCGGTGTGCGTCCTTCTTGCTGCGGGCGATGGCGCGATGGCTGATGCCGGCATAGGAAATCGCCACCGGCAGCAGGATCAGGTTGGTGAACACGATCACCGCCACACCGATGGATGCGCCGATGGCCAGTTCACGGATCACCCCGATATCGATGATCAACAGCGTGATAAAGCCCACGGCATCCGCGAGGATCGCGATCATCCCCGGCAGGAACAGTTGCCGGAAGGTACGCCGCGCGGCGGTCAGCGCGTTGTCGGCCTCACTGGATTGCAGGGCGATACCGTTGATCTTCTGCACGCCGTGGGAAATACCGATGGCGAAGATCAGGAACGGCACCAGCATCGAATACGGGTCCAGCCCGAAGCCGAAGAAGTGCATCAAGCCCAGTTGCCAGACCACCGCCACCAGCGTGGTACTCAATACCGCGACCGTGCTGCGCAGGCAGTTGGTGAACCACAGCAATAGAACCAGGGTGATGACGAACGCAACGCCGAAGAACAGCACCACCATCACCAGGCCGTCGATCAGGTCGCCGACCTTCTTGGCAAAGCCGACGATATGGATCTTGACGTTGGGGTTCTGCGCTTCGAACTTGTTGCGGATCTTATCTTCCAGTTCATGGGAGAACTTGCGGTAATCCAGGGCCAGTAGCTTGCCCTGGTCCTGCGGGTCCGGGTAGGACTCCAGCAGCGGGATATCGACAATGCTCGACTTGAAATCGTTGGACACCAGGCGCCCGACCTGGCCTGACTTGAGCACGTTGTTGCGCAGTTGGTCGAGGCTTTGCGGCGAGCCGTTGTAGCTCTGCGGGATCACTTCACCACCGGCAAAACCTTCTTCGGTCACTTCGGTCCAGCGCACGCTGGGGCTCCACAGCGACTTGAGGCCCGAGCGGTCGACGCCGGAGATGTAGAACACCTCGTCGTTGATCTGGCGCAGGGTCTCCATGTACTCCTTCGTGAAGATGTCACCGTCCTTGGCCTCCACCGAGATGCGCACCGTGTTGCCCAGGTTGGCCAGGTCGTTGCGGTGTTCCATCATCTTCTCGATGAAGGGGTGCTTGAGCGGGATCATTTTTTCAAAGCTGGTGGACGGGCGAATCAACGTCGCCTGCCAGAACAGGAACACACTCACCAGCAGGCAAATGACGATAACCGCCGGGCGGTTGTTGAAGATCAGGCGCTCAAGAAAGGTCGCTTTATCGTTGTGATGACTGCTCATTCTTTCCCCGCCTTCTTATTGTTTTGTCGGTTCGGCGCCGGTGGGCGTGGCGACGCGAACACCACCCTGCCCGACCAGAATCAAGTTGCCGTTGCCTGCCGCCGTGACGGCCGACAACGAAATGCGGTCCGGGCGGTTGAATACGCTGAAGGTCTGGCCGTCGTCATGGCTGACCACCACGCTGCCGCCGTTGCCGACCACCACCAATGAGCCGTCATCGAGCAAGGTCGCCCCCGACAAGCCGAACTCCAGGGCGCCGCGCGCGGCATTCAATTCGACCTGCTCCCAGGTGCTGCCGAAATCCGTGGAGCGGTACAGGTTGCCGCGCAAACCATAGGCCAGCAGGGTCTGCGGTTGAGCGGTGCTGATCACGCCAAACAGCGAGCCCTCGTAGGGGCCTTCGAGTTTTTCCCAGGTCTGGCCGTCGTCGCTGGAGCGGAACATGCTGCCCTGCTCGCCCACGATAAACAGGCCGGCGTCCTTGATAGAAGCGATGGCGTTGAGGTGAAACTGGTCTTCGTTATCGAGGCGGTCGCTGACGTCGTTCCAGGTCTTGCCGCCGTCGGTGGTTTCGATCAGCGCACCGTAGGCACCGACGGCCAGGCCGTGGCTGGCGTCTTTGAACCATACGTCGAGCAACGGCGCTTCGCGCTTGAGGTCCTGGTATTGCTGGCTCCAGGTGGCACCGCCGTCGGTGCTGGCGAGGACTTGCGCATCATGGCCGACCGCCCAGCCGTGCTGGTCATCGACGAAATACACCGCCGTCAGCAGTTGCCGGGTGGGAACTTTGGCTTGGGTCCAGGTAGTGCCCTGGTCATCGGAATAGAGGATATGCCCGCGATCACCGACCGCCACCAGGCGCTTGCCGGCATGGACCACGTCGATCATCAGGCCCTTGGCGGCCTTGGGGGATTCAATCGCAAACACCGCGGCGGCGGGGGTATCGCTGGCGGCCTGGACGGCGGTCGGCAACGCGACGGCTCCAAACAGCGAGAGCGCTGTGGCCAGCAACGCAACCCTGCGTGCGGCACGTGGGCGGCAAACAACCCAACCCATGACAGGCTCACTCATAGACCTTTCTCCCATTATTATTGTTAGGTCGTGTTGCCTTCCTGGGCTCTGAAACCTGCAATCTAGAGCGCCTGGAGGCAGCAGGGGCCATCCTATCGGGCTTTCGAATCGTCTGACAATCGGCGCTACGTTATCTTTTGTTAACTGACGGCGTTTGGCCACGTGCTGAATATAGCCACATCAGCCGGAATGATAGCGCGCGCCTAATGAATTAATTTTTCCATATCTTGAATTTTGGGAATTTTTATTCCATTAATAGTGTTCCTGAAAACAATAATCCAAAGGACCACGGCGATGCGCGAACTCGGAATCGGCTTGATTGGCACAGGCTTCATGGGGCGTGCCCATGCCCTGGCCTTCAACAACGCCCGCGCGGTATTTGAACTGCCCGTCACCCTGAAACTGGCCGCCCTGGCCGATGCCGACACCGAACGCGCCCAGCGTTGCGCCAGCGCCTGGGGCTTTGCCCGGGCCCATGGCGATTGGCAAACGCTGGTCAACGACCCGTCGGTGGACGTGGTGGCCATCACCACCCCCAACCACCTGCACTACCCCATGGCCATGGCCGCGATTGCCGCAGGCAAGGCGGTGTACTGCGAAAAACCCCTGGCCGTCAGCCTGCAACAGGCCGATGCCATGCGCCGTGCGGCAAGCGCGGCCGGGGTGGTGACGCGGGTCGGCTACAACTATCAGCACAACCCGATGATCGGCCTGGCGCGGCAGTTGATTGCCAATGGCGACCTTGGCGAGATCATCAGTTTCCAGGGCGAGTTCAGCGAAGACTTCATGGCCGACCCGGCGTCACCCTGGTCATGGCGCTGCGAAGTGGAACACGCCGGTGGCGCCCTGGCGGACCTGGGCAGCCACTTGTTGTCGATGGCGCGTTATCTGGTCGGCGATGTGCTCAGCGTGTGCGCCGATACGCAGACGGTTCATACCCGCCGCCCCGCGATCAAAGGCAGTACCGAATTGAAAGCCATCGCAGTGGATGACCAGATTCACGCCCTGCTGCGTTTCGCCAACGGCGCACGCGGCACGGTGAGCAGCAGTTGGCTCAAGCACGGCTACAAGAACCACCTGAGTTTCGAGATCAGCGGCACGAAGGGCACCCTGGCGTTCGATCAGGAGCGCTTGAATGAACTGCGCCTGTGCCGCGCCGGCCAGGACGGTTTCCAGCGCGTGCTGGCGGGCCCTGCCCTGCCGGGTTATGCGGCGTTCAGCCCGGCTGCCGGGCACCAGTTGGGCTACAACGAACTGAAGACGCTGGAGGTGCAGGAGTTGATGATGGCGCTGGCCGGCCAGGGCGCGGACGGCACTGACTTTGAGGCGGCGTGGGAAGTGGAGCGGTTGGCGACGGCGATTCGCGTGGCGGCCCAGGAAGAGCGCTGGGTAACAGTGGGCACGGTTTGAGCAGGTGGGAGGGGCGGTGCGACGATTCGACATTGCCCCCGACGGCGGTGCATCAGTTAAAACTGTACGGGCTGACACTCCGCCATCGGGGCATAAGTATCTACACAACTTTTTTCAGCGGTCTGTGGCGAGGGCGCTTGGTCCCGTGGCGGCCTTCGGGCCGACCGCTTTTTTGGAGTTTTAGCGAGTA
>NZ_JBMDIS010000067.1:0-35973 GCF_057808775.1 Pseudomonas sp. FG86
GGGCTGCTTCGCAGCCCAACGCGGGGCAAGCCCGCTCGCCACAGCAAGCCCGCTCGCCACAACAGCCCGCTCGCCACAGGTGACTGTTTGCTCAGCCTTCCCACTTGCTCTGCGTTGTTCAAGAGGCCCAGGAAGCGACGCGCTCCGGCAGCAGGCCATACTGCTCAATCGCCCGCTGGCATACCCGCGGTTCCAGACTGCCCTGCTCTACCAACGCGGTCAGTGCAGCCAGCACAATGTGATGACGATCCACCTCAAAGAAATCGCGCAACGCCGCCCGTGTATCACTGCGTCCGAAACCATCGGTGCCGAGCACGGTGTAGCTGGAGTCCAGGTACGAACCGATCATCTGCGGCACCGCCCGCACGTAGTCAGATACCGCCACCACCGGCGCGCCGGTGGGCAAGCAGTCTGCCAGGTGACTGGTGCGTGCGACCTGCAGCGGATGCAGGCGATTCCAGCGTTCCACCTCGCGCGCCTCGCGGGCCAGTTCGCTGAAGCTGGTGACGCTGAACACTTCGCTCGCCACCTGCCAATCATCTGCCAGCAACTGCGCCGCCGCCTGGGCTTCGCGCAACAACGTGCCGGAGCCCAGCAGGCGTACTTGAGCGGCGCTGGCGCCTTCCAGGCGATACAAGCCCTTGATAATTGCGCCCTCCACGCCCTGGGGCAGAGTCGGTTGCGGGTAGTTTTCGTTCATCAGGGTCACGTAGTAGAACTCGTCTACGTCGTGTTCGAGCATCTGGCGCATGCCATGGTCGAGGATCACCGCAAACTCGCCGGCAAAGGCCGGATCGTAGGCGCGGCAATTGGGCACCGTGGCGGCGGTCAGGTGACTGCTGCCGTCCTGGTGCTGCAAGCCTTCACCGCCCAGGGTGGTACGCCCGGCGGTGGCGCCGAGCAGGAAGCCGCGGGCACGCTGGTCAGCGGCGGCCCAGATCAGGTCCCCCACACGCTGAAAGCCAAACATCGAGTAATAGATGTAGAAGGGCAACATGCGCAGGCCGTGAACAGAGTAGCTGGTGGCTGCCGCGACCCAGGAACTGATGGCACTGGCCTCGCTGATGCCCTCTTCGAGGATTTGCCCGTCGGTGGCTTCGCGGTAACTGAGGATCGAGCCAATGTCTTCCGGCTCGTAGCGCTGGCCGACGCTGGAATAGATACCAATCTGCTTGAACAGGTTGGCCATGCCGAAGGTCCGCGCCTCATCGGCAACGATGGGCACGATGCGCGGGCCGAGGGCCTTGTCCTTGAGCAGGTTGGTCAGCATGCGCACGAAGGCCATGGTGGTGGACATTTCCTTGCCGTCGGCGGCCGTGGCAAAACCGGCGTACCCCGTCACGGGAGGCACGGTAACCGGCGCGGCGAGCTGGCGGCGGCTGGGCACATAACCGCCCAGGGCCTGGCGCCGCTGGTGCAGGTAGCGCAGTTCAAGGCTGTCATCCGCCGGCTTGAAGAAACTCAGGGATTCGGCCTGCGCATCCGACAGGGGCAGTTGGAAGCGATTGCGAAAGGCGATCAGTGCTTCGCGATCGAGCTTCTTCTGTTGGTGGGTGGTCATCTTGCCCTGCCCGGCCTCGCCCATGCCGAAGCCCTTTTTGGTCTGGGCCAGGATCACCGTGGGCTTGCCCTTGACCCGACGCGCGGCGTGGTAGGCGGCGTGGATCTTGACCATGTCATGGCCGCCACGCTTGAGCCGGTCGATCTGTTCATCACTCATGCCCTCGACCAGAGCGGCCAGGGATGGGCTTTGGCCAAAAAAATGTTCGCGATTATAGGCCCCGTCCTTGGCCGCGAAGGTCTGGAATTGCCCGTCCACGGTGTGCGACAGGGTATCGACCAGCGCACCGTCGGCGTCGTTGGCGAGCAAGGCATCCCAGTCCGAGCCCCACACCAGCTTGATCACGTTCCAGCCCGCGCCACCGAACAAGGCCTCCAGTTCATCGATGATCCGCCCATTGCCGCGCACCGGGCCGTCGAGACGTTGCAGGTTGCAATTGACCACCCAGGTCAGGTTGTCGAGGCCTTCGCGGGCGGCCAGGGTCAGGGCCGACATGCTTTCCGGTTCGTCCATCTCGCCGTCGCCGAACACGCCCCACACATGGCGGTCGGTGGTGTCCTGCAAGCCGCGATGCTGCAGGTAGCGCATAAAGCGCGCCTGGAAAATCGAGCTGATCGGGCCAATGCCCATGGAACCGGTGGGAAATTGCCAGAAGTCCGGCATCAACCACGGATGAGGGTAACTGGAGAGCCCCCGCGCACCGGCCTTGGCCGCGCCGATTTCCTGGCGATAGTGAGCCAGGTCCTGTTCGCTCAGGCGCCCTTCAAGGAAAGCGCGCGCATAGATACCGGGAGCGGAATGAGGTTGATAGAACACCAGGTCGCCGCCAAACCCGTCGTTGCGTGCGCGGAAAAAGTGGTTGAAGCCCACTTCGAACAAATCCGCCGCACTGGCGTAGCTGGCGATATGGCCGCCGAGTTCGCCATAGGCCTGGTTGGCGCGCACGACCATGGCCAAGGCATTCCAGCGCACCAACGAGGCCAGGCGCTCCTCGGTGGCCAGGTCACCGGGAAATGCCGGCTGCTGGTCGACGCTGATGCTGTTGACATAGGGCGTGCCGTGGCGCGGTTTCCAATCGATGTGGGGGGCACGGCCTTCGCGGGCCAGCAGGTCAAGGATCTGCCGTGCACGCGCGGGGCCGGCGTTGGCCACCAGTGAGGCCAGGGCATCGCGCCATTCGCTCAGTTCTTCGTCGTCCACTGCGGTGTGATTCACTGCACTCGCGAAACCATTCATGGGCACCTCCGGGCTTTTTTCCAGTTTATGTCGGTGACGGAGGATTTTTTGCCTATTTTCAGGCGCTTCAGAGCGCATTTTGAGCATGAATCACTGCCAATCAGATTTTTCCCAGCACGTTGTGCTCCAGCGCCGTGTCCATCCCTCACAAAAAAACCGCAACTGTGTTTAAAATGCCGCCCGCTCAATGAATGACGCACAACGATGAACCCAGACGCACTCGCCACGCTGCATGCCCACCTGCTCACGGCCCTGGCCGATGCGCCCACGGAAACCCGCCGCCTGTTCCACGGCCGTGGCCGCTGCTGGCCGGGCCTGGAGCAACTGACGGTCGATTGGTTGCAAGGAGTGGTGCTGGTCGCGCTGTTCAAGGAACCGGAAACGGCGCAGCTGGATGCCTTGAAGCAGTGGTTGAGCACTTTCGAATGGGCGCGGTACGGCGTGCGCAGCGTCGCCTTGCAACACCGTTACCTGCCGCAAAGCACCACCGAATGGTTGTTCGGCGAAACCGTCGACGCGTTGACGATCACCGAAGGCGGCCTGCGCTATTTGATCGACCTGGGGAAAAAACAGAACAGCGGTCTGTTCCTCGATATGCGCTACGGTCGCAATTGGGTGCGTGAGCAGGCCAAGGGCCAGCGGGTACTCAACCTGTTCGCCTACACCTGCGGTTTCTCCGTGGCCGCCATCGAAGGCGGTGCCGAGCATGTGGTGAACCTGGACATGGCCCGTGGCGCCCTCAGCCGTGGCCGCGACAACCATCGGCTGAACGGTCATGACCTGGGCAAAGTGACCTTCCTCGGCCACGACCTGTTCAAGTCCTGGGCCAAGGTGACGAATAGCGGCCCCTACGACCTGGTGATCATCGACCCGCCGTCCTTCCAGAAAGGCAGCTTCCTGTTGACCAAGGACTACCAGCGTGTGCTGCGCCGCCTGCCGGACTTGCTCACGGCACAGGGCACGGTGCTGGCATGCATGAACGATCCGGCGTTCGGCGAAGACTTCCTGATCGACAGCGTCACGCGCGAAGCACCGGGCCTGCGCTTTATCGAACGGCTGCAAAACCCGCCGGAATTTCCGGATATCGACGCGCAAAGTGGCCTGAAGGCGCTGGTGTTCCGCCAGGGCTGATGCTGAATCGTCCTACGCTTGCTACGCTAGGCAATACACCGGGGCGGTGAACCTTATCCCCCCCTTCCCGGTCGATACCTGCATTCCCTGGCCAGACTCGACGGTGTCACACCGTCGGCTGCCCCGTTTCACCTTTGGAGAACCGCCCGTGATATCGACCCTGCATGTAGCCAGACTGAAAGCCTGGGGCGCCCACGGCTTTACCGCCACCGGTGTGGTATTGGCCTTCCTGGCCACCCTGGCGCTGCTGGAAAACTCACCCAAGGCTTGCCTGCTATGGCTGGGCCTGGCGCTGGTGGTCGATGGCGTGGATGGCTCGCTGGCTCGGCGGGTGAATGTCAGCACGGTACTGCCCAGCTTTGACGGTTCGGTGTTGGACCTGGTGATCGACTACCTGACCTACGTATTTATCCCGGCACTGTTTATCTATCGCTATATCGACCTGCCGGACTTCACCCACTTGTTCACGGTGTCGGTGATCCTGGTGTCGTCGTTGTTCTGCTTCTGCAACGTGAACATGAAGAGCAAGGACAACTACTTCGTCGGCTTCCCGGCCGCGTGGAATGTGGTTGCCCTCTGCGTGTATATCATCCAGCCAGACGCCTGGGTGACCTTGTTGACCGTGATCGGCCTGGCGCTGCTGACCGTGACGCCGATGAAGTTTTTGCATCCGTTCCGGGTCAAGCGTTTCATGCCGATCAACATCGCGGTGACCACGATCTGGTTGCTGTGCAGCTTTTTGATGGTGGTGGATTACCCCAATACCAACCCGTGGACATTCGGCTTGTGGTCGCTGATGTCGGCGTATTTCCTCGGGATTTGCATCTGGCGCACGGCGCTGGAGTGGCTGGGCACGCACAAATAGCCAAGCGGGCACGGTAAAACATGTGGGAGGAGGCTTGCCCCCGATGAGCATGGGTATCTACACAACTGTGTAGCAACCAACGCTAACCACGATGCGAAGCGAGCCGCTCTTGATCTTGCTTTAGATCTTGATCTTGATCTCAGGCGCCCCGTTAAACCACGCTGGCCGCAATTCGACAGTGATTTGGGGGGTAAACCGGCAGGGATGCCGGTTTAGCCGCCCCGCGCCATGGATGGCGCGTGGCGGCGGCCCCCCAAATCAATGTCGGATTGCGGGCACACCGAGCCTGGGCGAGGTGCCGAGTGGTGGGGCAAGAGCCCTTTTGGTTACTTTTGGCTGGGCCGGCATCCCGGGCTCTTTTCCAAAAGTGACCCGCTGTAAGAGCGGAACCCTAAGTTGCCGTTACCGCAGCAATGGATATGTACTTGATCCAATCCAAAAAAATGGTCGGCCCAGAGCCCGCCATCGGGGGCAAGCCCCCTCCCACATTTAGGTCGCGGTGCATCCGTTAGATAGCCGTCGCCCCCCGAGCAGTCACGGGAGCAAGCTCCCTCGCCACAGGTTCAGGGCCATGCCAAAGTTGTGTAGATACCCATGCCACGATGAGGGTGTGTCAGTCAGCTTATCTGTCACTGATACACCCTCATCGGGAAAGCCACCTCCCACATTTGGTTCTGCGTACCTCAGGCAGGTAAGATGGCGGCCCTTCGCACAGCGCTTTTGCTGCGCCCTGCCACCATTAAGCCCTGCCCAATGCCTTTCGAACTCAGCGTAGACCTCACCACCCTCGCCATTCTGGCCGTCGTGGCCTTTATCGCCGGCTTCATCGACGCCATCGCCGGCGGCGGTGGGTTGCTCACCACCCCGGCCCTGCTCACCGCGGGCATGCCGCCCCACCTGGTGTTGGGCACCAACAAGCTCAGTTCCACCTTCGGCTCGGCCACCGCCAGCTTCACCTTCTACCGGCGCAAGCTGTTCCACCCGCGCCAATGGGTGCACGCCATCGTCGGCACCTTGGTCGGCGCACTGGCCGGGGCCGTGGTCGCCCACTACCTGCCCGCCGAAACCCTGAACAAGATGCTGCCGGTCATTGTCTTTGGCTGTGGCCTGTACCTGTTATTCGGCGGCACACCCAAGGCTGCGCTGGATGCCGATGCACCGATCAAGAAGAAATGGCAAAGCACCCAAGGCTTTGGCCTGGGTTTCTATGATGGCGTAGCCGGGCCAGGTACGGGCGCGTTCTGGACCGTGAGCACAATGCTGCTACACCCCATCGACCTGGTGAAGGCCAGCGGCGTGGCGCGCAGCATGAACTTCGTCAGCAACGCGGCGGCGCTGTCGGTGTTTATCTTCAACGGCTCGGTGGATTGGATCGTCGGCCTGGCCATGGGCATCTCGGTGATGTGCGGCGCATTCTTTGGCGCACGCAGCGCAATCAGCGGCGGCGCCAAATTCATTCGCCCGGTGTTTATCACCGTGGTCCTTGGCCTGACTGTACGCCTAGCCTGGCAGCACTGGTTCAGCGTGGCCTAAGCGACGCGCGACGTACAGGTCGATCAGGTAGCGCGCAATCGAGCGTGACGCCGGCAACGGCGGCAGGTCGTGGATGTTGAACCACTGCGCGTCCTCGATTTCGTCAGCCTGGGGCACGATATCGCCGCCGGCGTACTCGGCATGGAAGCCCAGCATCATCGAGTGAGGGAACGGCCAGCACTGGCTGCCCATGTACTGGATGTTGCGCACCTCCACCTGCACTTCTTCGCGCACTTCACGGATCAAGCAGTCTTCGGCCGACTCACCCGGTTCGGCAAACCCCGCCAACGTGCTGTACACCCCAGGCACAAAGCGTGGCGAACGCGCCAGCAGGATCTCATCACCGCGTGTCACCAGCACGATCATGCTTGGCGAGATACGCGGGTAGCTGCGCAGGTCACAGGCCTCACAGAACATCGCTCGCTCACGGGGCACCTGGACCATGGCCTGCCCGCAACTCCCGCAGAACCGGTGTTCCCGGGCCCAGGTACCGATCTGCGCGGCATAGCCCAACACTTTGTAAAGCCGGTGATCACCTTGCAACATGAAGCCGCGCAGGCCCTGCCAGCTGCAGCCGGGGACCTCGCTGGCGGCGTTGAGCTCCAGCAGGTACACCGGCTCGCCGTCGAGGTGGCCGATACCGTGTTCGGCGAACACCGAAAGGTCTTGGCGCTTGAGCCATTCCCGTGGGAACAGCGGGCCGTTGGTGTCATGCAAAAAGCCGTCGCGGCTGCGGGCGACAGCCCAGCCGCCGGGGGTTTGGTTGTCCAGCAGCGTAGTGGTAATCCAGCCTGGGGTCATGTCAGTCAATCCACGAATTCGGGTTTCTGCTTGCTCATATGGGCCGCGATGGCCACGCGCAGGTCGTTGGATTGCAACATAGCCGAGTTCCAGGTGGCAACGTATTCCAGGCCGTCATTGACCGTATGGTCACGCATGTAGCTGATCATGGCCTTGGTACCGGTCACGGCGATCGGCGATTTGGCGGCGATTTCATGGGCGATTTCCAGGACGCCGGCCAACAGGCTTTGCTGGTCGGCATACACGCGATTGACCAGGCCGATACTGCGCGCTTCCTCGGCACCGAACGCGCGGCCGGTATAGGCCAGCTCACGCAGCATGCCGTCGCCGATAATGCGCGGCAGGCGTTGCAGGGTGCCGACGTCAGCGGCCATGCCGATGTCGATTTCCTTGATGGAGAATTGCGCATCCTGGGCGGCGTAACGCATGTCGCAGGCGCTGATCAGGTCGATGGCACCCCCAATGCAGTAACCCTGGATCGCCGCCAGCACCGGCTTGCGGCAGTTGTCGACGGCGTTGAACGAGGCTTGCAACTCAAGGATCTTGCGGCGCAGCAGGCGTGCGTTACGGCCCACGTCCTTGCCGAACGCATTGGCCACCGAGGCCAGCATCATCAGGTCGATACCGGACGAAAAATGCTTGCCGGCACCGCTGAGTACCACGGCGCGCACGGCGTCGGTGTCTTCCACCCATTGGAAGATATCGATGATCTCGGTCCAGAACGCCGCGTTCATCGCGTTGATCTTTTCCGGGCGGTTGATCTGCACATGGGCAACGTTACCGATGAGTTCGACGACGAAAGCTTGGTATTCGGACATGGCAGTGATCCCTGGCTGGCGATTGAGAAAGGCCAGACTATAACAAGGGTGCACAAGGGCGCATCGGCCAAAAACAGGACGGGTGAATGCCATTGAATGAGCTAGCGCAGGGTTGACGGCACGCCGATACATTTCATCCAGGCCCGACGGTTTATCGTCTATACACTCTGGGGCACTGTCTGGAGTCGTTTATGCCGTCCACGTTTCGCTCATCGTTGATTCTGGCCCTGGTGGTCGTGTTCACCGGCATTGGCGCCGGCCTGGGCGGGATGCTCCTGGCGCTGCTGCTGCATGGCATTCAACACCTGGCCTACGGCTACAGCCTCGACAGCCTGGTCGGGCATGAAACCTTTCTGCGGGGTGTCACTGCCGCGCCCCCCGAGCGGCGCTTGCAGGTATTGGTGGTGTGCGGCCTGGTCGCCGGCCTGGGTTGGTGGGCCGTGTATCGCTATGGTCGCCCGCTGGTGAGCATCAAGCAGGCGGTGTCACCCACGATGCCGATCATGCCGCCCAAGACCACCCTCGCCCACGCCCTGTTGCAGATCGTCACCGTGGCGCTGGGCTCGCCCCTGGGCCGTGAAGTGGCGCCGCGCGAGGTCGGCGCACTGGCCGGCAGTTGGTTGTCGCAACGCGCGCGGCTGACCCCGGATATGCACCGTTTGATCGTTGCCTGTGGCGCGGGCGCGGGCCTGGCGGCGGTGTACAACGTGCCGCTGGGCGGCGCGGTGTTTGTGCTGGAGGTGCTGGTGGGCGCGTTCAGTTGGCCCGCGGCGCTGATCGCCCTGACGACCTCGGCCATTGGTGCGGCCGTGGCCTGGATCGGGTTGGGAGCGGAGGCGCAGTACGTGGTGCCGCATTTTGTCCTGAGCCCGGCATTGATCGCCTGGGCCGTGGTCTGCGGGCCGCTGTTTGGCATGGCCGCCTACGGTTTCACGCGCCTGACCGGCGCCGCGCGGGCGAAGGCCGCGCGCGGCTGGCGCCTGCCGGTGCTGTGCTTGATTAATTTCACGCTCATCGGCGGCCTGGCGATGCTGCTACCGCAGATCCTCGGCAATGGCAAAGGCCCGGCGCAATTGGGCTTCGACAATGAACTGACGATCGGACTGGCCGCACTGTTGCTGCTGGTCAAGGTGCTGATCACCACCAGCAGCCTGCGCGCCGGAGCCGAGGGCGGGCTGTTGACGCCCGGCCTGGCCAACGGCGCGCTACTGGCGATTATCCTCGGCGGCGCCTGGAGCCTGGCGTGGCCGGGGGTCCCGTTGGGGGCTTTCGCGATCATCGGCGCGGCCGCTTTCCTGGCCGCCAGCATGAGCATGCCGCTGACAGCGATCGTGCTGGTGGCGGAATTCACCCGTATCGAGCATGACTTCCTGGTACCGATTATTCTCGCGGTGGTGGGTGCGGTCTGCGTGAGCAAGCTGTGCCAACGCTGGGAAAGTGCTGGAAAAAAGCCGGCCCAAGCGCCATCCTGCGCGCTTTAAGCCGCCCCATCAGCGGCGCTCGACGTTTAAGGACATGCCCATGCTCACCCAACCCCTCACCCCCGCCGATTTCGAATTTATCGAAGACACCCTGCTCCAGTACGGCGATGACCATTCGGTGCTGAACCTGGCTGAGCTCGACGGCTACTTCACGGCCTTGGTGTCCAGCCCGGCGCAGGTGGATATCGCCGAATGGTTCCCGGCGATCTGGGGTGGGCAAAACCCGGACTGGGAAAGCGCCGAGCAAGCCAAGCAGTTCCTCGAACTGTGCGTACGCCATATGAACGCCCTCGCCACACAGCTGGCCACCGATGCCCAGGGTTTCAAGGCGCGCTTCGATGACACCGAGCATCAGGGGCAAACCGTGACCCTCGCCGAAGAATGGTGCTTTGGTTATATCCGTGGTGCCGCGATCGGCAACTGGCCGGACCTGCCCGCTGAACAGGCCGCGAACCTGGAGAAAATCTCCTGGTGCGCCGAACAGGACAACTTCGAGTTGCCGGCCGACCTCGATGTACAGGCCCATCAGCAGCGCGCCAGCGCAATCGAACCGGCCGCCCGGGCGCTGCACGATTACTGGCTCGCCCAGCGCTAAGCCTCGACAAGCGTGGCGTCTATGCCCGATTATTCGGGTCCGCCCGTCGGCCACTCCGTACCACCTTGCCTTGAATCAGGAGCCTTGTACCTTGAGTTCGCAGAAAACCGTGACCGTTACACCGCCCAATTTCCCCCTCACTGGCAAGGTCGCGCCCCCCGGCTCCAAATCCATTACCAACCGCGCCCTGCTGCTGGCGGCCCTGGCCACCGGCACCAGTCGCCTGAGCGGCGCACTGAAGAGTGATGACACCCGGCACATGTCGGTGGCCCTGCGCCAAATGGGCGTGATCATCGATGAGCCGGACGACACCACCTTCGTGGTCACCGGTTCAGGCAAGCTGCAATTGCCGGCGCAACCGCTGTTCCTCGGCAACGCCGGCACCGCCATGCGCTTCCTCACCGCCGCCGTGGCCACCGTGCAAGGCACCGTGGTGCTGGACGGCGACGACTACATGCAAAAACGCCCGATCGGCCCGCTGCTGGCGACCCTGCGTGAGAACGGCATCCAGGTCGAGAGCCCGACCGGCTGCCCCCCGGTGACCGTGCACGGCGTCGGCAAGGTCCAGGCCAAGCGCTTCGAGATCGATGGCGGCTTGTCCAGCCAGTACGTCTCGGCCCTGCTGATGCTCGCAGCCTGCGGCGAAGCGCCGATTGAAGTGGCGCTGACCGGCAAGGATATCGGCGCCCGTGGGTATGTGGACCTGACCCTGGACTGCATGCGTGCGTTCGGCGCGCAGGTCGAGGTGGTCGACGACACGACCTGGCGCGTGGCCCCCACCGGCTACACCGCCCATGACTACCTGATCGAGCCCGACGCTTCCGCCGCCACGTACCTGTGGGCTGCCGAAGTGTTGACCGGCGGCCGCATCGACATCGGCGTGGCCGCGCAGGACTTCACCCAGCCGGACGCCAAAGCCCAGGCCGTAATTGCCCAGTTCCCGCACATGCAGGCCACGGTGGTCGGTTCGCAGATGCAGGATGCGATCCCCACCCTGGCCGTGCTGGCCGCGTTCAACAACACCCCGGTACGCTTCACCGAACTGGCCAACCTGCGGGTCAAGGAATGTGATCGGGTGCAGGCGCTGCATGACGGCCTGAACGAGATTCGTCCGGGCCTGGCGAGCATTGAAGGCGACGATTTGCTGGTCGCCGCCGACCCGGCGTTGGCCGGCACGTCGTGCAACGCCCTGATCGACACCCACGCCGACCATCGCATTGCCATGTGCTTTGCCCTCGCCGGGCTGAAGGTCTCGGGCATCAGGATTCAAGACCCGGACTGCGTGGCCAAGACCTATCCTGAATACTGGAAGGCCTTGGGCAGCCTCGGTGTGACGCTGACTTACTGAGGAAAACGCGTCGGAATGGGGAGGGAATGAACATGACGATTCGCCAACCCTGCCCACCCGGCGCCTGCGTCTGCGATCGCGAACAATTGCTGCAAGCCCCCGGCGCCGACCTGCGCATTCTCAGCCTGACCCGCCAGGAAGAAAAACGCCTGCTCGAACGCCTTGAAAACCTGCAGAACCTGCAAGACCTGGAACGTATGCAGCAGCGGATGTACGAACTGTTGGGCATTCGCGTGCACATCGCGCCGGGGCACACCGAGGTCAAGAGCATGCGCGGGATTCAGATCGTGATCGACGAACTGCCCGGCATGTGCCGCAAGACCCGACAATCGATCCCGGCGGCGATTCGTCGGGGCCTGGAGAAAAACCCGGAAATTGCCTACCGCCTGCTGGACGCCCACGATCTGTTTCGCGAAGGTTGAATCAACCGGTAACCGTCTCGGCCTCGAACAGTCTCTGCCCCACCGCCTTGGCCGTTTGCAGATGCGCGGTCGCCGCGCCATCTTCCGACTCCAGCAACAGCTCCGACGTCACCACCTGGGCCCCGCAGTAATCAAAGATCCCGTAGTCGATTTGCGTGCGCATCGCCTTGGCATAGCCATGTCGATCAAAGGCGCTTTCATCGGCGGCGCCCAGGGCCAGCAGGTGCACACGCAAGTGGCGCAGCTTTTTCACCACGGGCGTGGCGGGGCCGTAGTCGATTGCCCAGCCGTTGACGAAAACGCGGTCGACCCAGCCCTTGAGCAACGCCGGCATGGACCACCAGTAGATTGGGAACGCTATCACCAGCGCATCGGCATGGTCGATGCGCGCTTGTTCGGCCAATACGTCGGCCGGCGGCGTAGCGCGGATACGGTGCACCAGGTGATCGGCGGCGGCGTAGCGCGGGTTGAAGCCTTCGGCTGCGAGGTCGGCGATTTCGAAGCTGTGGCCCGCCGCAGTCAGCCCGGCAGCCACCTGCGCGGCCACGGCGTGGGTGAGCGATTGTGGGTCGTGATGGGCAACGACGATGAGTGCGTGCATGACTTTGACTCCCTTTCGGTTTAATCTACTTTTAGTAAGTTAACGCGGATAAGTTACTTTTGGTATATAAGCATGTCAAGCCCTGAATCCCCTGCCCCACGTCGTCGCCTGTCCCGTGAAGATCGCCTGCGCCAATTATTGGATGTGGCCTGGCAACTGGTGCGCGAGGAAGGCACCGAAGCGCTGACCCTGGGCCGCCTGGCGGAACTGGCGGGCGTGACCAAGCCGGTGGTCTACGACCATTTCGTCACCCGCGCCGGGTTGCTCGCCGCGCTGTATGAAGACTTCGACGGGCGTCAGACCCAGGTGTTTGCCGAGGCCCTCGACGCCAGCAGCGCGACCTTGGAAGAGCGCGCAGGGGTGATTGCCTCGTGCTATGTCGATTGCGTGTTATTGCAGGGCCGGGAAATTCCGGGGGTGATTGCGGCACTGAGCAGCTCGCCGGAGCTGGAAGCGCTCAAGCGCAAATACGAGGCGATCTTTCTCGACAAATGCCGCGCCGCGCTGGCGCCCTTTGGCCAGGTATCACAGGCAGGATTGCGGGCGATGCTGGGTGCCGCGGAAGCGTTGTCCCACGCAGCCGCCAGTGGCGAAATCAGCCGTGAAGAGGCGCAACAGGAGTTGCTGGCGACGATTCTGGCGATGGTCAATCGCTCACGGAGCTGAAGACTGGACGGGCTTGTTGTTGTGGCGAGCGGGCTTCTGTGGCGAGCGGGCTTGCCCCGCGTTGGGCTGCGTAGCGGCCCCAAAAAAGCGGGAGCGCTGCGCACTCCAACGCGGGGCAAGCCCGCTCGCCACAGAAGCCAGCTCGCCACAAAAAAAAGCCAACCCGGCCCGGGCTAGCGCCCCGCAACAAACAACTGGGCCTTGCGCGCCAGTTGATCCAGGTGCCGATCGCGCTGTTTCTCGGCATCCACCATCGCGCGCTTGCCGTGCTTTTGCAGCAGGTAGGTATGGATCTGCCGCACCTCCAGCGAGCTGTAGATAGACGCTACATCCAGCACGCCCATCAGCCCATCGCTGGCGTAGCCGCGGGTGTTCATCAGCACCTGGGTGTCACGCGCGGCTCGCACTTGAAAACCCATGGCTTCGAACACCGGTACCTTTTCCACCGCACATGCCAGTTCGGCATGGGGATAGCGCGCCAGCACGTCCTGAAGCATTCCGCGCGCCACGCCCTGGCGCCGAAAACCGGCTTGCACCGCCATGAACGCGATACCACACGCTTGAGGGTCATCTTTCATCGGTAAGTACAGGCAAAAGCCAATCACCTGTTCGTCTTCCATCGCCACGACCAGCTCGACCGCAATCCCCTTCGATCCACCCAACGCCTCAAGGTACAGGTGCACCTCAAAGCCAATGGCGTACTGGTAGATGGTGTAGAGCAGGTTGCTCGGCGGCAGTGCCACACTGCTGATGTCGGTGAGGTTGTCCACCACCATCTGCAGGATCTGGCTGTTGATCGGCTCGGGGCACGGCGCGGTGTAGCGGGTAAGGCTGAACATGCAAATTCCTGGGTTTCACGTCAAGGCAGCGCGGATTGTACCTGCTGGGCACACACCTCGCGCAAACAGCTGCGCAACCAGCGATGGGCCAGGTCGGCGTCCAGGCGGGGGTGCCAGAGCATCGCGACAGTGAACGTCGGCAGCGCCAGTGGCAGTGGGAAACAGAACAGGTCGCGCCGGTCGGCGGTGTAGCGCTCGGGAACGGCGGCGATCAGGTCGGTGCTGCGGGCCAGGGCAATCGCGGTGGAAAAACCGGCGACGATGCTGGTGATCTGCCGAGCCAGGCCCAGCGCTTCGAGGGCATCGTCGATCTGGCCGCGCGCCTGGCCGCGCCGGGACACATACACATGGCGGCCCTGGGCAAAACGTGCGGCGCTGACGTCGCCCTGACTGAGGGCATGACCGCTGCGCACCACGCCGATCAGGCGATCGCGAAACAGCGCCTGGGTCAGCACTTCGGGGCTGGCGGTGGGGTCGACCACACCGGTTTCCAGGTCGACGCTGCCTTCACGCAGCAAGAGGTTGTCTTTATCGGTCTTGTTGACGAAGCGCAGGCGCACACCCGGGGCTTGCTGATCGAGACGGGCCAGCAGCGCCGGGCCAAAGCTTTCAACAAACTCCTCGCTGGTGCGCAAGGTAAACGTACGTGTCACCTGGCCCATGTCCAGGGATTGCACGGGGCGCAACACGGCCTGGGCGTCCTGCACCAGGCGGCCGACCTGTTCACGCAACTCCAGCGCCCGTGGCGTCGGTACCAGGCTTCGGCCCGCGCGGACCAGCAACGGGTCGCCCGTGGTTTGCCGCAGGCGCGCCAAGGCGCGGCTCATGGCCGAAGGGCTCAGGCCCAGGCGCTGGGCCGCGCGGGCGACGCTGCCTTCGGCCAGCAGCACATCCAGGGTGACCAGCAAGTTGAGGTCGGGCATCAGCGCTCCTATCAGGCGTTTGACGCAGGTATTCAGTGCAACTCATGCGCCTTCCGCCATGTTAGGCCACGCCGTAGATTTGTGACAGTTGCGTTCATTCAAGGAATCTCCCATGCACACTTCCTCACGTGGCGGTCTTGCCAGCCTGTCCCTGTCCATGTTGCTCGCGTCCCTTGGCACCAGCATTGCCAATGTCGGCCTGCCGCGCCTGGCGCAAACGTTCGATGCATCATTCCATGCCGTGCAATGGGTGGTGCTGGCCTACCTGATGGCGATCACCGCGGTGATTGTCAGCGCCGGGCGCCTGGGCGATCGCCTGGGCCGCAAGCGGTTGTTGCTCGCCGGGTTATTGTTGTTTGCGCTCGCCTGCGGGTTATGCGGTGTCGCGCCCGGCCTGCATGGGTTGATTGCCGCGCGGGTCGCGCAGGGGCTGGGCGCGGCGATCATGATGGCGATGACCCTGGGCCTGGTCGGCGATACGGTGCCCGCGGAACGCACCGGACGCGCGATGGGCTTGCTCGGCACGATGTCGGCGGTGGGCACGGCCATGGGCCCCAGCGTTGGCGGCATGTTGCTCAGCGTGTGGGGCTGGCAGGCCCTGTTCCTGGTGGGTGCGCCCCTGGGGTTACTGGCGGCCGCCCTCGCCTGGCGCTACTTGCCGGCTGATCAGCAACGGGCGCGCCCAGCCGCCAGCGCAGGGTCGTCATTGAAAGCCGGGGCGTTGTGTGCCGGCCTGGCGATGAGTGCATTGGTCGCCGCGGTGATCATGGCGACCTTTGTGGTCGGCCCTTTTTACCTGTCCCTTGGCCTGGGGCTGCCCCCTGAGTGGATGGGCCTGGCCATGGCCGTCGGCCCCTGTGTCGCAGCGCTCACCGGTGTACCGGCAGGCCAACTCACCGACCGCCTGGGCAGCCAGCGCATGACGCTCGCGGGGCTGGGCACTCTGCTCGGTGGCGCCCTGCTGCTGTCACTGGCGTCGGGACTGGTCGCCTACCTGGGCTCACTGGTGATTTTGACGGCGGGCTACAGCCTGTTCCAGGCCGCCAACAACACCGCAGTGATGAGCGGTGTGGAAAGCGCGCGCCGCGGTACGGTCTCGGGCCTGCTCAACCTGTCACGAAACCTCGGGCTGATCTTCGGTGCCTCGGCCCTGGGCGCGGTATTCGCGTGGGCGACCCCCGACGTCCTCCATGCGACTGCGCAATCGGTGACGGAGGGCCTGCATGCCACCTTTTTCGTCGCCGCCGGCCTCATGCTGCTGGCCTGTGCGATTGCAAGGTGGCGCGGTGTCGACCGCACTCACCTGTTGACAAGATAAAATCGTAACGACTATTGTCTGACAACCTGACTACCAAGGTTGTCCCATGCTTGAGCTCCAGCGCCCCGATTCGCTTGTCGTACGGGTTGTCAGCGCCATCCGCGCAGAAATCGATTCCGGCCAATTGCCGCCCGAATCGCGCTTGCCCACCGAACAGCAATTGGCGGAGCAACTCAACGTCAGCCGCTCGGTGGTGCGCGAGGCTATCGCCCAGCTCAAGGCCGACGGCGTCATCACCGCACGTCGCGGGCTAGGCTCGTTCATTTCGCAAACCCCGGCCGGCACGGTGTTCCGTTTTCCGCAGCCGAATGGCCGTCTTCCCGACCTGGCGCAGATGTTCGAGGTGCGCCTGTGGATCGAGACCCAGGCCGCCGCAATTGCCGCCCGGCGCCGCGACGACGCCGACCTGCAACGCATGCAACGCGCCTTGCAGGCCATGCAGGAGCATCGCGACAACTTCGAAGCCGCCGCCCTGGCCGATGTGGAATTCCACCGCGCCATCGCCGACGCCAGCAAGAATGACTACTTCGTGGCCTTCCATGACTTTTTGCGCAGCCAGTTGGCCAGCGCACGCAAGACTGCCTGGGAAAACTCGGCCTCGCGTTTTGTCACCGGCTCCGCGGATGCGACCCAGGAACACCAGTTGCTCTATCAAGCCATTGCCGACGGTGACGCTCAACGCGCCGCCGCCAGTGCCGAGGCCCACCTGCGCGCTGCGGCCGGGCGCCTGAGCCTGGAATTGCCCACCACCAACTGACCGATTCCACCCCGTTTATAGCGTGTCCTCGACACGCCATTTTTTTAACAAAAACATTAGTCTGACAACCTGATAAGCAGACTGAAATGTGCACTGTGAGGTCCCCCACGCAATGATTCACGACTTTTGCATCATCGGCGGCGGCATCGTCGGCCTGGCCACGGCAATGGAGCTGCTCAAGCGCCAGCCCGGCGCGTCTTTGGTGATCCTGGAAAAAGAGCCCGTGCTGGCCAAACACCAGACCGGCCATAACAGCGGCGTGATCCACGCAGGCATTTACTACGCGCCAGGCAGCCTCAAGGCTGACCTGTGCAAGCGCGGCGCCGAAGCCACCAAACAGTTCTGCACCGAACACGGGATCAAGTTCGAGGTATGCGGCAAGCTGCTGGTGGCGTCCAGCCCGTTGGAAATGCAGCGGATGGAAGCCTTGTATGCCCGCGCCCAACTCAATGGCATGAAGGTCGAGCGCCTGGACGCGGACCAGTTGCGCCAACGCGAACCGAACATCGTCGGCCTGGGGGGGCTGTTTCTTGACGCCACCGGCATCGTCGATTACCGCCAGGTATGCGAGACCATGGCCCAGGTCATCCGCCGCAGCGGGGGGGAGATCTGCCTGGAGCGCACCGTGACGGCCATCCACGAGGACAGCGACAAAGTCACCGTCAGCACCCGCGGCGAAACCTGGCAAGCACGCCATCTGGTGGTGTGCGCAGGCTTGCAGTCAGACCGCCTGGCGCGCCTGGCCGGGGTCAGGATCGACCACCAGATCATCCCGTTTCGCGGCGAATACTTTCGTCTGCCGGCGGCGAAAAACAACATCGTCAACCACCTGATCTACCCGATTCCCGACCCGGAGCTGCCGTTCCTCGGTGTGCACCTGACGCGCATGATCGACGGCAGTGTGACCGTCGGCCCCAATGCGGTGCTGGGCCTGGGCCGTGAGAACTACCGCAAGTTCTCGGTGAACTGGCGTGACGTGGCGCAGTACGCCAGCTTCCCCGGTTTCTGGAAAACCCTCTGGCAAAACCTCGGTTCAGGCACCGCCGAGATGAAGAATTCCTTGTTCAAGTCCGGCTACCTGGAGCAGTGCCGCAAGTACTGCCCATCGCTGACCCTCGACGACCTGCTGCCCTACGAGGCCGGCATCCGCGCCCAGGCAGTGATGCGCGACGGCAGCCTGGTGCACGACTTCCTGTTCGCCCAGACCCCACGAATGCTCCACGTCTGCAACGCGCCCTCGCCGGCCGCCACGTCAGCCATGCCAATCGGCGCCATGATCGCCGACCGCCTGTTCAAGCCCGAGTAACCCCTGCAATACACGTCCATTTGACAATAACTACAAAGACCCAGAAGGAAGTCCAGCATGACGGCATCTGCCTCCATCCCCGGCACCGAAACGCCCGCACAAACCCGCAAGCGCCTGCGCAAAGTCGCCGCCGCCACCATCTTTGGCTCGATGCTGGAGTGGTACGACTTTTACCTATACGCCACCATGGCGGCGATTGTGTTCTCGAAGATCTTCTTCGATAACAGCGACCCTAAAGCCGCCGCGCTGATGGCCTTCTCCACCTTTGCCATCGGCTTCATCGCTCGCCCGTTTGGCGGCATCCTGTTTGGCTACCTGGGCGACAAGTTCGGCCGCAAGCAAGTGCTGGTGCTGACCTTCTGCCTGATGGGCGTGTGCACCACGCTGATCGGCCTGATTCCCAGCTATGCCTCCATCGGCATCTGGGCGCCGATCGTGCTGGTGTTTATCCGCATCATCCAGGGCCTGGGCGCAGGCGCCGAGCTGTCAGGGGCGGCGGTCACCTCCTATGAACACGCGGCGCAGGGTAAACGCGGCAGCCAGGGCGCCTGGCCGGCCCTGGGCCTGAACCTCGGTTTGTTGCTGTCGTCGCTCACCGTGTACCTGCTGACGATCAACGGCAACGAGTTCCTGTTGGCCGGCGGTTGGCGCATTCCGTTCATCTGCAGCATCGTCCTGGTGGGTGTGGGCCTGTGGGTGCGTAACAGCATTCCAGAAACCCCGCAGTTCAAGGAACTGAGCCAGGAAGCGAACAAGGCCAAGGCGTCGCCTCTCAAAGCCTTGTTCAAGAACGACCTGAAAGGCCTGGCCGTGGTGTTTTTCGTGGCCATTGGCTACAACGCCCTGAGCTACATCTTCAAGACCTTCTCCCTGGCGTACCTGACCCAGTTCAAGGGCGTGGATGTCCACGTCACCTCGCTGTCGGTGACCATTGCCAGCCTGATTGCCATCGTCGCCGTGCCCTGCTTCGGCTGGCTGTGCGACAAGTGGAGCAGCAAGACCGTGCTGATACTGGGCGGGTTGCTCTCGCTGCTGTTCGCCTACCCGTTCCTGGCCCTGCTCAACACGGGTGAAAACCTGATGATCTACATCGCCATCGGCGTCGGTACCGGCCTCCTCGCGCCCATGATGTTTGCACCTCAGGGCTCGTTCCTGAGCCGACAGTTCCCCACCCAGACCCGCTCTTCGGGTTTCGGTACCGGGCGCGAAATCGGCACCGCCATCGCGGGCGGCCTGGCCCCGCTGGGCGCACTGTCGATGGTGGCAGCATCAGCGACCCACTCCACCGATGGCGTGGTGATTATCCTCGCCATTTCCGCGCTGCTGGTGGTGGTGTTTGCCTTGTGCGACCAGGGTCGTAAACACTCGGCATTCAAAAACTGAGGAAAAAAGTTCGGACCAACGGGTGCATGGACGCCCCCACATCGCGCATCATGGGCACTTTCAAGTTCAAGGGTAACGTCCATGCGCGTTCTGTCATTGATGATGGGTCTTACGACGCTGGCCGCCAGTGTAGTGTTCTGCGCCAGTGCGATGGCGAATGAAGAAAATCAGTTGGTACAACAGATCAACGCGTACCGCAGCCAGGTGCAACGCTGCGGTGACCAGGGTTCCCAGGAACTGCCGCCGTTGGCCAACGATACGCGGCTGGTGTTGCCCGCCAGCAATGTCGGCGACCTGCAACAGGCGTTGGCGCGGGCGGCGTACCCGATGGTGAATGTGCAAGCCATCAGCCTGTCCGGCCCCAAGGATGCCCAGGCGGCCATGAAGGCCGTGCGTGAAAGCTTCTGCCGCGTGGTCCTGGACCCGCAGTTCGTCGACATCGGCGTGAGCAACAACGGCCAGGATTGGCGCATCGTACTCGCCCGCCCCCTGCTGTCCAGCGGCCGGGGCGATTGGCAGACCGAGGGCAAGCAACTGCTGAACCTGATCAACGCCGCCCGTGAACAACCGCGCCAGTGTGGCACCCAGGCCTTTAACGCGACCACCCCGTTGTCGTGGAACGCCAACCTCGCCGATGCGGCCAACAGCCATGCACGCAACATGGCCAACGGCAATTTCTTCGATCACCTCGACCCTGACGGCCGCACCCCAGGCGACCGCGCCGAACTGGCCGGGTATATCGCGAAGAACATCGGGGAAAACATCGCCGCCGGCCTCGACACGCCGCGCAAGGTGGTGGATGGCTGGCTCGCCAGCCCCGGCCATTGCGCCAACCTGATGAACCCGCAGTTTCGCGAACTGGGCGCCGCCTATGCGATGGATCCGAAGAGCGATGCCGGGATTTACTGGACCGGTTTATTCGGCTCGCAATAAGGTTTGGGCAACGGCCCCCGCCGACGCTCGTGCCGCGTTCAAACAGGGGCAGCATCAAATCGCCATCTAAGGGATACTTGCGCTGAACTGGCGGCGATTAACCGGGTCAGTAGCTTGGCGCCTGTCACGTTCGGGCGCGCTATAAGACTCTGGCAGACAAGGTGTTTTCCCAATGATGAATTGGCTGCAAAGCAGCAGCGACATGGCTGAGCGGATTCGCCAGCATGATTGGGCCAGTACGCCCCTCGGGCCAATTGAGCTGTGGCCGGATGTATTGAAGACCACCGTTGCCCTGTGCCTCGCTTCCAGCTTCCCCCAAGCCATCATTTGGGGGCCTCGGTTGATCACGCTCTATAACGACGCGTTTGTCCCCATACTCGGCAATAAACCCTATGCCTTGGGCCGCCCGTTCAGCCAAATCTGGAGCGAAGCCTGGGAAGAGATCGGTCCCATCGCCGACGCCGCCTTCGAGGGCCATGCCACCTATATCGAAAACTTCCCCTTGGTGATCGAGCGCAGCGCCACGCCGGAACAGGCCTATTTCACGTTCTGCTACAGCCCGATCCGTGACCCTAAGGGGCGGGTCGTGGGGATGCTCGACACCGTGACGGAAACCACCGCAACGGTGTTCCTCTCTCGCCGCCTGACGGTGCTGGATGCCATCGGCAACTCGGTGACCAACGCCACCGACGCCGAAACCATCATGACGGCCACCACCCGCCTGCTGGCGCAGCACCTGCAGGTGTCCATTTGTGCCTACGCCGATATGGACGCCGACGAAGACGGCTTCACCATCCGCGACAACTGGACCGCACCCGGTTCGCCCAGCATCACCGGGCACTACAGCCTCAAAGCGTTCGGGCACACGGCGGTCAAGCATCTGCGCGCCGGTGAGCCGCTGGTGATCCGCAATCACCTGGTCGAACTGCCCGCCCATGAATCCCTGAGTTTCCAGGCGCTGGGCGTAGCGGCCACGATCTGCATGCCGCTGATCAAGAACGGTCGCTTGACCGCCCTGATGGCCGTGCACAACAAGACCGAGCGGGACTGGTCAGCCTATGACCTGGCGTTGTTGGGCGAGGTAACCGAGCGTTCGTGGGCGCATATCGAACGCGTACGCGCCAACGCCGCCGTGCGCGAAGGCCTGGCCGCGTTCACAGAGCTCAACGCCACCCTGGAACAACGGGTGGAAGAACGTACACGGCTGTTGACGCAAACCGAAGCCGCCCTGCGTCAGTCGCAAAAGCTCGAAGCCATCGGCCAATTGACGGGGGGTGTCGCTCATGACTTCAACAATCTATTGACCATCATTCGTTCGTCGGTGGACTTTCTGCGCCAACCCGGGCTCTCCGAGGAACGCCGCCAACGCTATATGAGCGCGGTTTCCGACACGGTGGAACGCGCCAGCAAGCTGACCAGCCAGCTGCTCGCCTTTGCCCGCCGCCAACCGTTGAACCCGGAAGTCTTCGACGTAGGCCAGCGTGTGCAGAACATCGCTGAAATGCTGGAAAGCGTGACCGGCGCGCGCATTCAGGTTCGCGTCAACCTGCCCGAGCAGCCTTGCCATGTGCGGGTGGATTCCAGCCAGTTTGAAGCGGCATTGATCAATATCGCCCTCAACGCCCGCGATGCCATGGACAGCCAAGGCACCCTGACCCTGAGCGTGGCGCGCCTGCCCGCCTTGCCGCGTATCCGCGGCGATGCCGAATCGCGCCAGCCGTTTGTGGCGGTGTCCCTGGCCGACACGGGCAGCGGTATTGCCGGCGACACTCTGGAGCGCATTTTCGAGCCGTTTTTTACCACCAAGGCCGTCGGCAAAGGCACCGGCCTCGGTTTGTCACAGGTGTTCGGTTTCGCCAAGCAGTCCGGCGGTAACGTCGATGTGGCCAGCACCCTTGGCGAGGGCACGGTATTTACGCTTTACCTGCCCGAAGCGGAACCGCAGCTGACCGGGAACGAGCCCGCACCCGCCGAGCCGACACCCCTCGACACCAGCACCCTGCGCAATATCCTGATTGTCGAGGACAACCTGGAGGTTGGCCGTTTCGCCAACCAGATCCTTCAGGACCTGGGTTACCAGACCACCTGGGTCACCGATGCCGAACAGGCATTGGCCCTGGCCGGCCCGGATGCCAGGGCATTCGATGCGATTTTCTCGGATGTGGTCATGCCCGGCATGACCGGCGTGGCGATGGCCAAGGTCTTGCGTCAGCGCCGCGCGGACTTGCCCGTGGTGCTCACCTCTGGTTACAGCGACGAGCTGGCAGACAACGGCTATGAAGGGTTTGCATTCCTGGCCAAGCCCTACTCCGCCGACCAAGTGGCGCAAGTGCTGGCCAAGGCCATGCTCAAGGACTGAGCCCTACTCCGCCACGGCCACTTGATTGCGGCCCAGGGCCTTGGCGCGGTACAGCGCCTTGTCAGCGGTATTCATCAGGCCGTGCAGGTCCTGATCCTGGTTGTGGGTCGACGCCACCCCGAGGCTGGCGGTCAAGCCCTGGACCGGGTCCGATGCCAGGCCGGCGATCGCCTTGATCAACTGCTCGGCGATATCCAGCGCGGTTTCCAATGACGTGTTGGGCAGCAGCACCGCAAACTCTTCCCCGCCCAGCCGACCATAGACGTCGGCCTGGCGAAACGAGGCGCTGATCACCCCACCGATCTGGCGCAACACTTGGTCCCCCGCCTGGTGGCCATAGGTGTCGTTGATTTGCTTGAAGTGATCCATGTCCAGCATCAGCGCACACAGCGGCTGCTGGTGATACCGGCACTGCGCGTACAACTGTTGGGCATGTTCGAAAAATGCGCGGCGGTTCATCAGGCCGGTCAATTCGTCGGTCTGTGCGGCGTGGGTGGAAATCGTGTGGGCGCGCTCCATCTCGCGGGTGAGACGAAAGGCTTTCTCCAGGGCGTCGGACATTTTACGCGTGGCGCTGACCACAAACGATGAGAACACCAGCACGGCCAGCGCCATCCCCACCTGCATCGGCGATGGCTGGAACAGCAGCCACAGCGTCGACGGCAACAGTACCAGGCCAACCGAGGCCATGGTCATGTAGCGATAGGCCGAGTAACAGGACACGGCGCTGACGGACATGCCCACGGTAAACAGGATGACCAGGGTCTGGGACAGCCGATCGTCGGTGGGCATCACCGCAAAGGCTCCAACGCCCCAGACGCCGGCAGACAGGCACAGGGTGATCCAATAACGCCGCTCCCAGCGGTCCGGGGTGCGTTCGCTGCCGGGGCAGCGAAACCAGTCCATGAACATCTTGACCCGCAGCAGCGACGAAGCCGCCAACACCAGCAGCCAGACCATCATGACCTGATGATCGAAGCGATCCCAGCACACCCAGCAGAGCATGACGGCAGCGAAGTAACTGCCGAAAATCGCAGCAAAAGATTGGCGAAACAGCTGGTGCAAACGGTCAGTTCGCACCTGCTCTTCTATAAAGCAATCCTCGTCCTGACTACGCCCAAGGCCATTCATGAAACCCGCCCGATTCGACTGCCGCAACAAAGATGCCATTGTGGCATCCTGCCACTAGCGCGGACAACTGAATCCAGTGCGGTAGAGCCTTTAACTGGCTTGCGGACGCAAAATCAGCACCCCCAACGGCGGCAGATTCAACGACAACGACACCGGTTGTCCGTGGCGCGGTTCATCTTCGGTAAACACGCCACCGCCATTACCGTAATTGGAGCCGGCGTAAGTGTCGGCATCGCTGTTGATCACTTCGCTCCAACGCCCGGCAAACGGCACGCCCACCTTGTATCCCTCACGTGGCACCGGGGTGAAGTTGGCCACCACCAGCACAGGCTTGCCGTCTTTGCTCCAGCGCAGCCAGGCGTACACACTGTTGATCGCGTCATCGCCGATCAGCCACTGGAACCCCTGGGGCGCGTCATCCTGCTCGTGCAGCGCGGGCTCCTCGCGGTACAGGCGGTTCAAGTCGCCCACCAACTTCTGTACCCCCCGGTGTTCCGGGTATTGCAGCAGGTACCAGTCCAGTTGCTGATCGTGGTTCCACTCGCGCCACTGGCCGAATTCGCAGCCCATGAACAACAGCTTCTTGCCTGGGTGCATCCACATGAAACTCAGGTAGGCGCGCAGGTTGGCGAATTTCTGCCAGCGGTCGCCGGGCATCTTGTCGATCAGCGAGTGCTTGCCGTGTACCACCTCATCATGGGAGATCGGCAGGATGAAGCGTTCGGACCAGGCGTAGACCAGGCCGAAGCTCAGCTCGTTGTGATGATGGGCGCGGTACACCGGGTCCTGCTGAATGTAATGCAGGGAGTCATGCATCCAGCCCATGTTCCATTTGTAATTGAACCCCAGGCCGCCCTGTTGGGTGGGCTGGCTGACACCGGGCCAGGCGGTGGACTCTTCGGCAATCACCAGTGCCCCCGGAGCTTCCAGGGCCACCACGTCGTTGAGGTGGCGCAGGAAGTCGATGGCTTCCAGGTTCTCGCGGCCGCCATGGCGGTTGGGCACCCACTCGCCGGCCTTGCGCGAATAGTCGCGGTAGAGCATCGAGGCCACCGCATCCACGCGCAGGCCATCGACGTGGAAATGCTTGAGCCAGTGCAGCGCCGACGCCAGCATATAGCCGTGGACTTCGGTGCGGCCCAGGTTATAGATCAGCGTGTCCCAATCCTGGTGGAAGCCTTCCAGCGGATTGGCGTACTCGTACAGGGCGGTGCCGTCGAACTGCGCCAGGCCATGGGTATCGGTCGGAAAATGCGCCGGCACCCAATCGAGGATCACGCCGATATCGGCCTGGTGACAGGCGTTGACGAAATACGCGAAATCTTCCGGCGAACCAAATCGGGCACTCGGTGCGAACTGCGACAACGCCTGGTAGCCCCAGGAACCGCCAAACGGGTGCTCCATGATCGGCATCAGTTCGATATGGGTGAACCCCAGTTGCTGCACATACGGAATCAAACGCTCGACCAGCTCGCGCCAACCGTACTGACGCGCCACTTCACCGGCTTCGTCCAGCTCGCACTGCCAGGAGCCCACATGCAATTCGTAGATCGACAGCGGCGCGGTGGGCTGCTGCTTCTCTGTGCGCGCCTGCATCCACTCATGGTCCTGCCAATCCACCTGCAACGGCGGGGCGACCTTGGACGCGGTGTCGGGCGGCAGCTGGGTGGCCAGTGCCATCGGGTCAGCCTTGAGCGGCAAGATACCGTGGGCGCCGAGGATCTCGTACTTGTAAGCCGCACCCGCTTGCAGGCGCGGGATAAAAATCTCCCACACGCCCGACGGATGACGCAGGCGCATCGGGTGGCGGCGACCGTCCCAGATATTGAAGTCGCCCACCACCGAGACACGCCGCGCGTTCGGTGCCCATACGGCGAAGCGCACGCCCGGCACGCCATCGACCGTGGTCACCTGGGCGCCCAGGCAACTGCTGAGGTCGCGGTGATTACCTTCGGCAAACAGGTACAGGTCCATTTCCCCCAGCAGCAATTGCTGGAAGCTGTACGGGTCTTCGGTGATCTGCTCACCGCCGGCCCACTGGATCTTCAGCACATAAGGCTGGCGTGTCGCGAGATGCCCGACGAACAACCCAGGCACCTGGTTCGCCTCCAGAGTGGCGAGGGGCTCGCCGCCCTCTTTGCTCAACACTTGGACGCTCAAGGCGTCCGGCAGGAACGCGCGGATAAACTGCCCGCCCTGCTCGTCATCATGGGGCCCCAGAATGGAAAAGGGGTCGTGGTGCTCGGCGCGCACCAGCGCTTCGACGTCCTTGGACGCCGGCATTGCTGTCAACTTCGGTTGCAGCGGTTCTTTACTCGTAAAGCTCATGACGTCTCCCCACCGCGTGCAGTTTTCGATTTAGGTGTAAGCCCACTGAGCAGGCCATGCAAGCCCTGCAAGGGCACCGGCAACCAGGTCGGGCGGTTTTCCGCTTCGTAGGCCACTTCGTACGCGGCCTTCTCCAGGCTGAACAACGTCAGCGCCGCGTCCTGGCCTTTGGCATCCTGCCAGTCATGGCCCAGTGTAGCCGTGGCTGCCTGATAAGCCTGGATAAATGCCTGGCGCGCCTCGTTCAGGTAACGGTCGGTCACCCGCTTGCGGGCGGTATCCGCTTCGGGCGAGTGATCGACCCCCTGTCCATTCAGGGCCATGGCCGCTGCGTAATCAAACGACCGCAGTACGCCACTCACATCCTTATAGGGGCTGTGCTTGCCGCGGCGTTCATGCAGCGGCCGCGCCGGCTCCCCTTCAAAGTCAATCAAGTAGGCATCGCCTTTGACCACCAGTACCTGGCCCAGGTGCAAGTCACCATGCACGCGGATCCGCAGGCCGCCCACCGTGGCCTTGGCCAGGGTCTGTACGTGGCTGGCGATGGCTTTTTTGTGGTCCAGCAAAGCACTGACCAGCGCCTGATCGGCCGGGTTCAATTGGTGTTGATGCAGCTTGAGCAATTGCAGGGCGCGGTCGATCTGCGCCCCTACATCCTTGGCCCAGGCTTGGGTGTCCTTGACCGTGGTGGCTTCGGGCTTGAAGTCCTTGTTCGTGGTGGGCGCTCCCAGTACCAGGTGCATTTCCCCCAGGCGCTTGCCGAGCAACCCGGCGAAGTCCGCCAGTTCACCCAGGGCGTTGTAGTGCTGCTCCTGTTCGGAGATGGCCTCGGCGAGTTCGTCGCGAATCGCGCGCTCCAGATTATTCTGGGTCCAGCTCCACGCATCGCCCTGATTGCTCAGGTAACCCTGGGCAATCATCAGCAGGTTGTCGTCACCGGCCGCATCGCGGCGAATCACCGACCCCAGCAGCGGCGAGATATTCGGGTATCCGGCGGCGGTCAGGTAGGCACTCATCTCCAGCTCCGGGTGTACCCCGGCGCTGACTTTACGGATCAGCTTGAGCACCAGGCTCTCGCCGACCACCACCGAGCTGTTGGACTGCTCGGCGGCCAGGTAGCGTACCTGGGCGTCCTCGGCCAACTGCAAGGGTGCCAGATGGGAAGTGGCCTCGAAGCGCAGGTCGCCCTCGCTGGAGTTGAGCACGCTGCCGGCCTGCAGGCCCTGGATCACCGCGCGAATAAAGTGCTCCAGGCTGAAGGCATCGGTGACCAGTCCCACCTGGCGCACCCGGCGTACACGGGCCAGGGCCAATTGCTGCGGCAAGGCGCTGGTGAACTGGTCTTCGCCGAGGAAGCCGAAGGGCAACTGGTAACGGCTGACCTGGCCGCCACTGGTCACATCGATCTCGCTGAGCAACACCGGGTGCTCCGGGTCGCCGAAACGCACGCCGTAGGCAATATGCACGCTGTCGATGGCCGTGTCCTTGCCGGCGAACCAACGCCGTTTCGGCAGCCACGCCGGCAGCACCTGTTGTTCAAGGCTGGCGCGGCAAGGGGCGTCCAGCAATTCTTCCATGCGTTTTTTCAGCACTAGGGTGGTGAAGTCCGGCATGCTCTGCGCCGGTTCCACGTGCCAGCTGGGCATCTGGTTTTCCGCTGCCAGCACAAACCAGTAGAAGCCATACGGCGCCAGGGTCAGCAGGAAATTAAGCTGGCCGATCGGAGGGAAGGCATTCCCGCCGAGCATCTCCACCGGCACCATGCCGGCAAAGGCCGACAGGTCCAGCTCGGCGGCCTGGGCGCTACGCGATACGTTGGCCACGCACAGGATGATTTCCGTGCGGCCATCGTCTCCGGTGAATTCACGGGTATAGGCGAGGATGCGGCGGTTGCTCGGCGAGAGCATCTTCAAGCTGCCACGGCCAAACGCCTTGGACTGCTTGCGCACCGCCAACATACGCCGGGTCCAGTTGAGCAATGAGTGGGGGTCCTGGGCCTGGGTTTCGACGTTGACCGACAGGTAGCCGTATTGCGGGTCCATGATCGGCGGCAGCACCAGGCTGGCCGGGTCGGCGCGCGAGAAGCCGCCATTGCGGTCGATGGACCACTGCATCGGCGTGCGCACGCCATCGCGGTCCCCGAGGTAGATGTTGTCACCCATGCCGATTTCATCGCCGTAATACAGGGTCGGCGTGCCGGGCATCGACAACAGCAGGCTGTTGAGCAACTCGACACGACGGCGATCGCGCTCCATCAAAGGCGCCAGGCGCCGGCGAATGCCCAGGTTGATCCGCGCACGCCGGTCGGCTGCGTAGTAGTTCCACAGGTAGTCGCGCTCTTTGTCGGTGACCATCTCCAGCGTCAACTCATCGTGGTTGCGCAGGAAGATCGCCCATTGGCAGTTGGCGGGGATCTCTGGGGTCTGGCGCAGGATGTCGGTGATCGGGAAGCGGTCTTCCTGGGCCAGGGCCATGTACATGCGCGGCATCAATGGAAAGTGAAAGGCCATATGGCATTCATCACCGTCATCGCCCTTTTTGTCACCGAAGTACAGTTGGGTGTCTTCCGGCCACTGGTTGGCTTCGGCGAGCAGCATGCGGTCAGGGTAATGGGCGTCGATTTCGGCGCGGATCTGCTTGAGGACGTCGTGGGTCTCCGGCAGGTTTTCATTGTTGGTGCCATCACGCTCAATCAGGTACGGGATGGCGTCCAGGCGCAGGCCGTCGATCCCCATGTCCAGCCAGTAACGCATCACCGACAGCACGGCCTTCATGACCTGCGGGTTGTCGAAGTTGAGGTCCGGCTGATGGGAATAGAAGCGGTGCCAGAAGTACTGGCCGGCGACCGGGTCCCAGGTCCAGTTGGACTTTTCGGTGTCGAGGAAGATGATGCGCGTGCCATCGTATTTCTGGTCGTCATCGGACCATACGTAGAAGTCGCGAGCCGCCGAGCCGGGCTTGGCCTTGCGCGCGCGCTGGAACCAGGGGTGCTGGTCAGAGGTGTGGTTGATCACCAGCTCGGTGATCACCCGCAGCCCGCGCTTATGGGCTTCGGCGATAAAGCGCTTGGCGTCGGCCAGGGTCCCGTAGTCGCTGTGCACGCCACGGTATTCAGCGATGTCATAGCCGTCATCACGGCGTGGCGAAGGGTAGAACGGCAGCAGCCAGATGGTGTTCACACCGAGGTCGGCGATGTAGTCGAGCTTGGCGATCAGCCCGGGAAAGTCACCGATGCCGTCGTTATTGGAGTCGAAATAGGATTTGACGTGAACCTGGTAAATCACCGCGTCCTTGTACCAGAGCGGGTCTTTGATAAAGGTGGCAGCCTTGGGTTTCTTCGCCATTGGAAACTCCTGAAATACTGAAATTCTTGCAAACTGAACGCGGTCAAGGTGGGAGGGGCTTGCCCCCTCCCAGCTGTTGATCTTCGCCAGGCTCAGGAGGTGGTGATACGCCAGATCCCGAACGGCATCTGCGGCTCCAGCCGCGTCCACTGGTTCTTGCCGTACCAGGTCCAGCGATGGCCGTTCATCAAGTCTTCACCCTGGATCTGCGCATCGTCCGGCAGGCCCAGCTCCCAGAGCGGTAACTCGAAATGGGCTTCCTGGGCGTTGAAGGGGTCGAGGTTGACTGCCACCAGGATGAAGTTGCTGCCGTCCTCGCTGCGCTTGCCGAAGTACAGGATGTTGTCGTTCCAGGCGTTGTACAGCTTCAGGCCCAAGTGGGTCTGCAACGCCGGATTCTGTCGGCGGATGCGATTGAGCTGGGCGATCTCGGCAATGATGTTGCCCGGCGCGGTGAAGTCCCGTGGGCGGATCTCGTACTTCTCCGAGTCCAGGTACTCTTCCTTGCCCGGTACCGGCGCGGCTTCGCACAGTTCAAAACCTGAATACATGCCCCACAGCCCCGAGCCCATGCTGGCCAACACGGCGCGGATCAAGAAGCCCGGACGCCCAGACTCATGCAGGAAGCCTGGGTTGATGTCCGGCGTATTGACGAAGAAGTTCGGCCGGTAGCATTCGCGCCACGGTGACTGGTTCAACTGCGTCAGGTACTCGCTCAGTTCGGCCTTGGTGTTACGCCAGGTGAAATAGGTGTAGCTCTGGGAGTATCCGACCTTGCCCAGGCGCGCCATCATCGCGGGGGTGGTGAAAGCTTCGGCGAGGAAGATCACTTCCGGGTGCTTGGCCCTGACATCACTGATCAACCATTGCCAGAACGGCAGCGGCTTGGTGTGAGGGTTGTCGACGCGAAAGGTCTTCACGCCCTCTTCCACCCAACCGACCACGATGTCCCGCAGCTCGGTCCATAGGCCGGGGATGGCATCGGCGGCGTAAAAGTCGACGTTGACGATGTCCTGGTATTTTTTCGGCGGGTTTTCCGCGTATTTGATCGTGCCGTCCGGGCGCCAGTTGAACCAGCCCGGGTGCTTCTTGAGCCAGGGGTGGTCCTGGGAGCACTGGATGGCAAAGTCCAGGGCGATTTCCAAGCCATGCTCGGCGGCGGCCTTGACCAGGCGGCGAAAGTCATCGCGGCTGCCCAGTTGCGGGTGGATGGCTTCGTGGCCGCCCTCCTCGCTGCCGATCGCGTAGGGGCTACCCGGATCATCCGGGCCGGCCGTGAGCGCGTTGTTCTTGCCCTTGCGGTGGCTGCGGCCGATGGGGTGGATCGGCGGGAAGTACAGCACATCGAAGCCCATGTCATGGATCATCGACAGCCGCGAGTGCACATCATTGAAGGTGCCGTGGCGTGCGGGATCGTCGGTGATCGAACGGGGAAACAGTTCGTACCAACTGGCAAATTGTGCGGCTTCGCGCTCCACATCGATCGGGTATACGGTGCTGATGCTCAAGTAGGCGCGGTGGTCGGCCTGGGTCATGAGATGCGCACTGTCTTCGTGCAAAAACAGCGCGACCTGCTCGGTTTCCAGCAGGCCGGAGAGTTCGTGGTGCAGCAGCATCAGGCGGTCGCGCAGCTCGTTGTCACTGCGTTCGGCGGCCTGCAACACCAGGCTGCGGCCTTCCTGCAACTCCAGGCTGACCGGCACCCCGGCCTCGTGTTTCTTGCGCAGTTCGTAGCAGAAGCTGGCGAAGGTATCGATCCAGGCTTCGATGCAATACTCGTGGGGCCCCTGCTGGACGACGCTAAAAGTACCCTCCCAGCCATCGTTGCCCACATCGGCCATGACCACGCTGTGCCAGCTTTCTTCGTGCAACGCACGCCAGCGGATCAGCACGGCGAGCTTGTCGTGCCCATCGGCGAACACCTTGCTGGTGACATTGACACGCTGGCCCACCACGGCCTTTACGGCAAATTCGCCGCCATCAATCACGGGGGTGGTGCTTTCAATCGCGATCCTGGGCAACAACAGCGCCTGGGACAACGGCAATAAGGATTCCTTTGGAGCCAGTGTTTCAGCAGTCATCGAGCATCTTCCCCTTACGCCCTGTGGACGCTCTTTGCTTGATCCGAATTCTGATACGGCGCCGCTCTCCCTGAGCAGGGCCGTATAAGGTCCGAGCCTGCACCCTGGTTAAAAGTTCAGGCGGATATGCCGCCATTGGGCGGGGAATCAATTCCCCCCACCCGATGTCCACCGCTAGAGCAAAGCACAAACGAGGCCATACCGATGAATATCCCGATCCCGGCTGAAACACCCGACCCGAATATCGATAACCCGACGCTGCCGCCCACAGAGCCTGAGCCCATTCCAGAACAAGAACCACCTGAAAACGAGCCACCGCCGGTGGAGGAGCCACCGACGACGATCGCCCCCGTGATGTCGAGTACCTCTGGGAACTGACCTTAACAAGCGAAATACCCTACTGGCTCGAACGGTGAAGTCCTTACTTCGTCTGAATGGACATTGGTGATACTGACCGCGCATAGACGTCATCCCAAGACGACTCGCTTACCCAAGCACTCGCGAGGACACATTATGTCAGCCATCCATCAAATACCGACGCCCCACTCCGCACGCCCTCCAAGCCAGCATCGTGCGGAACGGGGCCTCCCTCCCGCGTCTTCAGTCGTAACCACGCAAGCCCTGGAGGCCCTGCTCCGCTCAGGCCCGAACCACGCCAGGCAACCCAAGCGACCCGACAACCCCGAGCCGGCCCCTTCAAGCACGGCAACGATGAAGCAAAGCCTCACTGACCTGGGTGCCCAGGTAAACCGAAGCACGGTTGAACACATGCTGCGTGATCCAACATCCAGAGGGTCTATAGACACCTTCAACAAAATTGGCACGCTATTGACGACCGACAAGATCAGCACCTTATTGTCCGGGCCCGATGCAAACGACAACGTCAAGGTCCTCGAGAAGGTCGAATCTCAATTGAGCAAAGATGCGATCGACACTGTCCTGTCTCCCTTCGAGGCTGAGCAGGTCGACAGCTATCGGAACCATGTCGAGTCGGCCCTGTTCGACCTGAAGTACAGATTAATGACCGCCCCGCTTGAAAGCCGATTTGATCTCGTGCGCCGCTTTGCCAGTAAAAAGCACGAGCCTTTGCTGGATATCCAGGACAACCTTGCTCAAGCAAATGCCAGGGCGACGTCCCTGTGTTCCATTTCCGCGCTGGTGAGAAAAGCAATCGGGTCGTTGAAGTTCCCACACCCCACTGATCTGGAGAATCGCATACCCACTGACACACCCCACAAACCGTGCACGGTTCGGCCCAATATCTACCGTTACACCAGCATCCAGGAGTCTTCCCTCGACGCCCCCAGCGAAGTCCGGGATTTCGTGCACGGTCAAGACAAACTGGATGTTTCAGGTATTCGCAGACAACTCAATAAACCATTGCAATGGGTCCACCAACTATCCGGGGCCAGCGGGGAAATGCAGCTGAAGTACTCCCCCACCACCAACACGAGCGTTCTCGTGATTTCAGGTAACCCGTCGGAGCCGGCGTTTGTCGCAAAGATCTTTGGGCAATTAAAGGAAACCGACCTGTTGAGCTGAGCGGTGGTCATTGATCCTTCTCAAAGACCTTGACGATCCTCGGCATCACGCTGAACACCGCCAGGGCCAGTAACGTACTGAGCACCGCCGTCGACTCGCGCCCCATCCCCGCCGCCACCCCAATGGCGGCGGTCATCCACAACCCGGCGGCGGTGGTCAGGCCCTTGACGTGCTGGCCCTCCTCGTCCTCCTTGCCTTTGAGGATAGTGCCCGCCCCCAGGAACCCAATCCCGGCAATCACCCCCTGCACCACCCGGCTCATGGCATCCGCCTGGTTGCCGGACATCTGTGGCACCAACACGAACAGCGCCGCGCCCAGGGCCACCAGCATGTGCGTGCGCACCCCGGCCGCCTTGCCCTTGTGCTCACGTTCAAAACCGAGGATCCCGCCCAGGAGCGCGGCAATCAACAAGCGTACGGTGATCTGGGTGAGTTGCTTCGCATCGGTAATATCGGCGAATTCGGCTTGCAGGGTTTGCCAGACTTCGTGCCACCAAGCGTCCATGGAAACTGTCCTGTATAGGGGTCGATACAGCATGGACCGCAGCGACCGCCAGTCAGTTGCCTGGAACCACTGCCGATGGCATGCCCCTAACCTTCATAGCCTATGAAAAGGGAGATCAGCATGACCGTACGTATCGAAAACCATCTGTGCTATTTCATGCTCGATGAAAACGGCCAGGAACAAAGCGTGCCGGCTACCCGAGTCAAGGTCCTCACCGACAACGACAAAGCCATGTCTTACGTGGACCTGGCCGGCCAGCGGATCTATATCACCGAAGCCGAGGCCGACGCCCTGACGGTCGAGGGTGCAACGGATGCACGCAACCACGTCAAGGCCGAAGAGCCTGGTTCGCTGATTTAATTGATCTGCGTCAGCATCGCCAAATCAAGCCTGCACCCCAGGCGCCACGGGGTGCAGCACATTGTCGCAGCGCTAGGCCACCAACGTATCTGATCCGCTTTTTATCGCCATACCTGAGCCTGTTATGCAAACAGAGCGACGGGCATAGTTCATCCGCCTGATGGAGGCTGATGAGCGAATGACCATGAGCGAAATAATCCCCGTCCGAACCGTGGAACCCCATGCACCTGCGCACCCAAAGAAGGTGAAGGCCGCATCCAGCGACAACCTGATTCACACCCGCAGCTTTACCGGCCTGTTTCGTACCTTGCGCGTGAGCGGTGCAGGCTTTCTGTTCCTGGCCTTCTTCGGCACCGTGTGGCTGAACTGGGGCGGTCGCCAGGCCGTGCTGTGGGACCTGGCTGAAAGCAAATTCCATATCTTTGGCGCGACCTTCTGGCCCCAGGACTTCATCCTGTTGTCGGCGCTGCTGATCATCTGCGCCTTCGGCCTGTTTGCGATCACTGTGTTTGCCGGCCGCGTATGGTGCGGCTACACCTGCCCGCAAAGCTCCTTTACCTGGTTGTTCATGTGGTGCGAAAAAATCACCGAAGGCGAACGCAACCAGCGCATCAAGCTGCAAGCGGCCCCCTGGAGCCTGAATAAACTGGCGCGGCGCTCGGCCAAACATACGTTGTGGCTGGGCATCAGTGTGCTGACCGGGCTGACTTTTGTCGGCTACTTCACCCCCATTCGCCCGCTGGCCACCGAACTGCTGACCTGGCAGATGGGGGGCGTGAGCCTGTTCTGGGTCCTGTTTTTCACTGCAGCCACCTACATCAATGCCGGCTGGCTGCGCGAAGCCGTGTGCATGCACATGTGCCCCTACGCGCGGTTCCAGAGCGTGATGTTCGACAAAGACACCCTGACCATCTCCTATGATGTGGCCCGTGGCGAAAGCCGCGGCCCGCGCAAACGCGAGGTGAAACCGGCGGATGTCGGCCTGGGCGACTGTATCGACTGCCAGTTGTGCGTGCAGGTCTGCCCCACCGGCATCGATATCCGCGACGGCCTGCAAATGGAGTGCATCGGCTGCGCGGCGTGCATCGACGCCTGCGATTCGATCATGGACAAAATGGGCTATGCCCGTGGCCTGGTGAGCTACACCTCCGAACATCAACTGCAAGGTGGCAAGACTCACCTGCTGCGGCCGCGCCTGATCGGCTACAGTGCCGTGCTGCTGGTGATGATCGCGGCGCTGGTGGTGGCGTTGGTGCAACGGCCGATGGTGTCGCTGGACGTTACCAAGGACCGTGGCATGTTCCGCGAGAACGCCCAGGGCTTGATCGAAAACATCTACAGCCTCAAGGTCATCAACAAGACGCAGCAACGCCAGGATTACCGCCTGGAGCTGGTGGACGCCGAGGGCTTCCAACTGCAGGGCAAGACCGAGATCAGCCTGGCACCCGGGGAAATCAGCGATGTGCCGGTATCGGTGGCATTGCTGGCCGACAAGCCGGCGAGCAGTTCGCAGACGTTGCGGTTCAAGGTGTCGGATGTGGATGAACCCTGGATCTACAGTGCGGCCGATAGCCGCTTCGTGGCGCCGCTCAACCGCTGAGACCCCGGTATCGAAAATGATAAAGATCAAATGTGGGAGGTGGCTTGCCACCGATAGCAGGCTGTCAGCGCCAGATTTGCTGACTGACACACCGCTATCGGGGGCAAGCCCCAATGCCAGTCAGTCAAGAGATAGAACGAGCAAACAGTAACCTGTGGCGAGCGGGCTTGTTGTGGCGAGCGGGCTTGCCCCGCGTTGGGCTGCGA
>NZ_JBMDIS010000068.1:0-35932 GCF_057808775.1 Pseudomonas sp. FG86
CGTTTTTCGCGAGCAAGAACTAGGCGTCCCCCTCGCTCCTACAGAAGGCGATGTAGGCTTAACTGACTGGCGTTCGGGCTTGCCCCCTTCCACATTTGATTTGAAGTGTTGCTTTAACCGCGCAGGGCCTTAAGTTTGGCGAGCACCCCTTCCGCCGTCTGCTCGCCCATCAACTGCTCACGTACCTTGCCCTTGTCATCGATGATGTACGTCACCGGCAAAGCCTCGCTGCGCGGAATATCGAAGATCCCATCCGGGTTCTGCGCCAGCACCGTGAACTTGATGCCCAGCTTGTCACTGGCTTCCTTCAGTTCCGCACCCTGCACATTGTCGAAATTGACCCCGAACACGCCGACGTTCTGCCCTTTCAATTGTTCTGACAAGGCGTTGAGCTCCGGAATTTCAGTACGGCAAGGGCCACACCATTCCGCCCAGTAATTGACCACCAACCATTGCTTGTCCAGGCGCTCGGCCGCAACCTTCTGGCCGTACTGGTCAACGCCATAGTCATTGCCGCAGCCGCTGAGCAGCAGGGTTGTGATGATCGCCAATGCACCGATCAGTCGCCTTGTCATGGGGTAATCCTTCGCAAAAATGAACGTTCACTGCGACCTATCGCCTCTTACGGTTTAAGGACGGGCCGCAGCGCAGGTAGAATACCCGCCACCTTACGCAAGATGCGACCCGCACATGACCGATCTGACGCTTTATCACAACCCGCGCTGCTCGAAATCCCGCGGTGCGCTCGAACTGCTCGAAGCGCGCGGCCTTGCCCCCACCGTCGTGCGCTACCTCGAAACCCCGCTGGACGCCACACAATTGAAGGCCCTGCTGGCCAAGCTGGGCGTCAGCGCACGTCAATTGCTGCGCACCGGCGAAGATGAATACAAGGCCCTGAACCTGGCGGATGCCAGCCTGACTGAAGCCCAGTTGATCGCCGCCATTGCCGCGCATCCAAAGTTGATGGAGCGCCCGATCCTGGAAACCGCCGACAAGGCCATCATCGGCCGCCCGCCAGAGAACGTGCTGGAGATCCTGCCGTGACGGCGCCGTATGTGCTGGTGTTGTATTACAGCCGCAATGGCTCGGTCAGCGAAATGGCCCGGCATATTGCCCGAGGCATCGAGTTGGGCGGACTGGAAGCGCGCTTGCGCACCGTGCCAGCCATCTCCACCGAATGCGAAGCCGTGGCGCCGAGCATTCCCGATGAAGGCGCACTCTATGCGAGCCTGGATGACCTCAAGCACTGCTCGGGCCTGGCGCTGGGCAGCCCGACACGCTTCGGCAACATGGCCGCACCGTTGAAATACTTTATCGACAGCACCAGCAACCTGTGGCTCACCGGCGCCCTGGTCGGCAAGCCGGCGGGTGTATTCACCTCCACCGCCAGCCTCCACGGTGGCCAGGAGACCACGCTGATGTCGATGCTGCTACCGCTGCTGCACCACGGCATGCTGATCACCGGCCTGCCTTACAGCGAACAGGCACTGCTCGACACCCAGGGCGGCGGTACGCCTTATGGCGCCAGCCACCACGCCGGGCCCGACGGCAAGCGCCTGCTCGACCCGCATGAAATTGCGCTGTGCAAGGCCCTTGGCCTGCGCCTGGCAAAAACCGCGGCACTGTTGGAGAACGGCCGTGGCCAGGAAGCCTAAGGTCCTGCCCCCACAGGCGTGGCTCGAACCGCGGGTCAAGGTCGCGCGCGCCCTGAGCCTGTTGGCGTTTTTCGGGTTGGTGGGGTTGCTGTGCATTTACTACCTGTTCGTGGCCGACCTGCATGGCGCACGCCCATGGGTGATCCTGCTGATCGAACTGGTGCCGCTGCTGGTACTGGCGCCGGGAATGCTCATCGGCAGCGCTCGCGGGCATTCGTGGATGTGCTTCGTGGTGAATTTGTATTTCATCAAGGGCGCGCTGGCGGCGTATGACCCGAACCGCCAGTGGTTCGGCGTTCTGGAAATGCTGGCGAGCCTGGCGCTGTTTTGTACGGCGCTGCTGTATGTGCGTTGGCGGCACCAACTGAATCGCCGGCTGGCCGAGTAAAGCGTGGCGAGCGGGCTTGTTGTGGCGAGCGGGCTCGCCACATTAAAACCGGCTCAATGGTTGACGGTGTACGCCAACATCATCGACAGCTGGCACATTGGCCGCCCACTCTCGGCATGCCACTGGTTGAACGCGCCCTGCACCGTCGCCAAGTCGCGCAGGCTGGTCGGCGCCTTGTCGACAATCTTCTGCGCATTCAATGCGGCGACCACGTCATCACTCGGCACAAACGTGTCCTTGCCCACCATGCGCAGGAAGCGCGGCGCCGACAGCCCACCCAACTGATGGCCGTGCTTGCTCAGGTACTTCCACAAGCCGACGATATCGGTCACCGGCCAATCGGCGATAAACGCACCGAAGCTGCCTTTCTCCTGCTCGATATCCAGGATCATCTGCGCATTGCGCGGCACACTCTTGAGCTTGCCCAGGTGGCGGATGATACGGGGGTCCTGCATCAGGCGCTCGAGGTGCTCAGCGCCCATCAGCACGACTTTTTCCGGGTCAAAACCGAAGAATACCTGCTCGAACGCCGGCCATTTGGCGTCCACCACGCTGTGCTTGAGCCCGGCACGGAATACACGAAGCGCCAGGGTCGACAGGTAGCGATCATCACTGATCCTGCGCAATTGCGCCGGGGTCTTGGGCACTGGCAGGTGCGCCTCCAACTCGGCCGCCGAACCGAAGCGGTTCAGACAGTATTCGTGCAGCCACTTGTAATCGCGCATGCCCTCTCCTGGAAATTGAAATGAAAACGGCGCCCGTGAGCGCCGTCGTTCAGAGCGTTGAAAAACGTCAGAGGTTCACTACGTTGACGAAGCGCGAAGCGGCGGTCTCGTCGATACGCAGGCTGGTGAAGTCAAACAGGTTGCGGTCGGCCAACTGTGACGGGATCACGTTCTGCAAGCTGCGGAAGATACTCTCGGTGCGGCCCGGCGTCTTGCGCTCCCACTCCTGAAGCATCTCCTTGACCACCTGGCGCTGCAGGTTTTCCTGGGAGCCGCACAAGTTGCACGGGATGATCGGGAATTGCTTGAAATCCGAATAGGCCTGGATGTCCTTCTCGTTGCAATAGGCCAGCGGGCGGATCACCACGTTGCGCCCATCATCGGCGCGCAGCTTGGGCGGCATGGCCTTGAGGGAGCCGTTGAAGAACATATTGAGGAAGAAGGTTTCGACGATGTCATCGCGGTGATGACCCAGGGCCATCTTGGTCGCGCCGATTTCGTCGGCAAAGGTATAAAGCGTGCCACGGCGCAGGCGCGAGCACAGCGAGCAGGTGGTCTTGCCTTCGGGGATGAGTTCCTTGACTACCGAGTAAGTGTCTTTCTCGACGATGTGGTACTCGATGCCCAGCTCTTTCAAGTACGCCGGCAGTACGTGCTCGGGGAAGCCCGGTTGCTTCTGGTCCATATTGACGGCGACGATCTCGAACTTGATCGGCGCGACCTTTTGCAGGTGCAGCAGCACGTCGAGCATGGTGTAGCTGTCTTTGCCGCCGGAGAGGCAGACCATGACCTTGTCGCCGTCCTCGATCATGTTGAAATCGGCGACCGCTTCACCGGCCAGGCGACGCAGGCGTTTTTGCAGTTTGTTCTGGTTGACCGTAAGAGTGCCCATGGCGCTTGGATCCGCTGGAGGTATGTGACGAAAAGCCGGGTATTTTACCGATAAGGTTGGCCAAGTTCCAATGCGGGAGGGACCCACACTTGGCTGCATGGCCGACTACAGACCGCGCCGCGATTAACCCCACTTTTTACAGCGCAATTTGCTCTAAAGCCCTACGGTTTTTCCGGTCATCACTTCCTATACTGCGACTTGAGGTCGCACACATATCCAGACCTTTCAGGCCATCTGGCCCGTGGGCGCTCCAATGGGGGGCGATGGTAATAACGACAGGAGTGACTGGCATGATCCATCACGTCGTGGGGCTTTTTACCCATCCCGACCAGGAATGGCGGGAAATTCGTGGCGATAAAGAAGAAAGCATCGGCCACATGTACCTCACTCATACCTTGATTCTCGCGGCGATCCCCGCCGTGTCTGCCTTTATCGGTACTACCCAGGTGGGCTGGGTCATCGGCAACCGCTCCCCGGTCATGCTGACCCAGGAAAGCGCGCTGTGGATGACCATCATGTCGTACCTGGCCATGCTCGGCGGCGTAGCGGTCATGGGCGCCTTCATTCACTGGATGGCGCGCACCTACGACGCCAGCCCCAGCATGGCGCGTTGTGTCGCCTTTGCCACCTACACGGCGACACCGCTGTTTATCGGCGGGCTCGCGGCGCTCTATCCGCATATGTGGCTCGGCATGGTGGTCGGAACGGCAGCCATTTGCTACACGGTGTACCTGCTGTACGTAGGGCTGCCGACTTTTATGAACATCGACCCCGATGAAGGCTTCCTGTTTTCCAGCTCGGTACTGGCCGTGGGCCTGGTGGTGCTGGTCGCGATCATGGCGTTTACCGTGATTGTCTGGGGCCTGGGCGTGGGCCCGATCTACACCAACTGAGTATTCACACCGCAGGCAAGGCCACCGCAAGGTGGCTTTGTGCGTCATGCATGACCATTCGGCGCCTGACAGATTCGGAAACAACCAGCTTTGCGGCATACTGGGCACCTCTGGAGATATGTACAGCATGCCCGAGCAACTCAATACCCGCGTCGAAGATTGTTTCCTGCTAGCCGAATCCTTTTTCAAACGAAGCTTCAAACGCCCCCAGGTCAGCCTCAAGCTGCGGGGCCAGAAAGCCGGTGTCGCGCATTTGCATGAGAACCTGCTGCGCTTCAACCCACAGTTGTACCGAGAAAACAGCCAACACTTCCTGAAGCAAACCGTGGCGCATGAAGTCGCGCACCTGATCGCCCACCAATTGTTTGGTGAACGCATCCAGCCCCATGGCGAGGAATGGCAGTTGATCATGCGCGGCGTCTATGAACTACCGCCGGACCGCTGCCACACCTATGCAATCAAGCGCCGCCAGGTGACCCGTTACATCTATCGTTGCCCGTGTGCCGACAGCGACTTCCCATTTTCGCCACAGCGCCATGGGCTGGTGCGGCAGGGGCGGCGTTACCTGTGCCGGCGCTGCCGACAGACCTTGGTGTTTACCGGGGAAACCCGCGTCGAGTGAAGGTTGCGGTGCCTGCCAGGGCCTCATCGCGGGCAAAACCGACACCCACAGTTGATCGACATGACAGCGCGGTCAAATGTGGGAGGGGGCTTGCCCCCCGATAGCGCCGGTGAAGTCACCCCACAACCTTGCTCCGCCGCAAATCGGCTATGCGCTGGGCACTGAAACCCAGCTCCGCCAACACTTCATCACTGTGCGCGCCCACGGCGGCGCCAATGTGCCGGGGCGCGGGCAACCCTTCCGAAAACCTCAACGGGCAGGCAATCTGGGCCTGGCTCGAGCCATCCCCCCTGGGCACCTGGCTGACCAGCGCCCGCGCCTTTAACTGCGGATGGGCCACGGCTTCGCTGAGCGTCAGCACCGGCTCAACGCAGGCATCCACCCCGGCAAACAGCTCGCACAACTCCTCGAAACTGCGCTTCTCGAACTCCACCTGCAAGGCCTGCTTAAGCGCCGGCTGCTGCTCTGGCTTCAAACCCTGCGCGGCCAACTCCGGGCGCCCCAACGCTTCACACAACCGCTGCATAAAAGCCGGCTCCAGGCTGCCCACTGACATCCAGCGCCCATCCCGCGACCGGTAGTAATCGTAGAAACTACCGCCATTGAGCACATGGCTTTCCCATTCCGGCTCCACCCCGCAGGCCAGGTAGCCAGCGCCTGCCATGGCATTCAGGCTGAACGAACAATCGGTCATGCTCACGTCCAGATACTGGCCCACGCCGCTTTGCTGTCGAGCGATCACAGCAGCGAGCAGGCCCACCACCGCATGCAACGACCCGCCGCCGACATCCGCCAACTGTATGCCCAACGGCAATGGCCCGCTGTCCCGACGCCCGGTGTAACTGGCCACACCGGCCAGCGCCAGGTAATTGATATCGTGCCCGGCGCGGTCCTTATAGGGGCCGGTCTGGCCGTAGCCGGTAATCGACACATAAATCAGCCGCGGATTGATCGCCTTCAATGCGCCATAACCCAAGCCCAGGCGTTCCATCACCCCGGGACGAAATTGCTCAAGCACAATGTCGTAGCCCTTGACCAGCTCGCGCACAATCTCCAGCGCCTCTGCCTGCTTGAGGTCCAAGGCAAGGCTGCGCTTATTGCGGTTGAGGTAGGCATGGCTTGCCGACGTCCCCTGGTCATGGGGCGGCAATACCCGTAACAGGTCCATGCGTGTGGGCGACTCGATGCGCAGTACGTCGGCGCCCATGTCGGCGAGCATCAACGAGGCAAACGGGCCTGGCAGCAAGGTGGAAAAATCCAGGACTTTGAGGGACGCCAAGGGACCTGACATGGAGACTCCTGCTGGGTTTCGAATGCCCACAGACTAGGCAGCCTTGCGCCGACCGGCAATCGTCAGAACGATCAGCGACAGTGACCGTTTTGATCATGGCGGGCTTTTTCGCGTCGGCGGCTTTATCATTGGCCCACGTTTGCTTGCAGAGTGTTCCATGAAGTTCGCGATTGCACTGTTTTCCGCCGCCCACGCGCCCTCCTCGCGCCGCGCCTTGTTGTTCGCCAAGGCCGCATTGGCCGGTGGGCATGAGATTGTGCGCCTGTTTTTTTACCAGGATGGCGTATACAGCGCTTCCAATGCCATCGTCACGCCCCAGGACGAGCAGGATATTGCCCGCCAATGGCGCGAGCTGGTCAGCGCGCACCAGCTCGACGGCGTCGTCTGCATCGCCGCGGCGTTGCGCCGTGGCGTGCTCAATCACGAAGAAGCCACGCGCTATCAACGCAGCGCGGTCAACCTGGAAGCGCCATGGGCATTGTCCGGCCTGGGCCAATTGCATGACGCCGCCCAGGCGGCCGACCGCCTGATCTGTTTTGGAGGACCGTGACATGGCCAAATCCTTGCTGGTGATCAGCCGCCAGGCGCCTTGGTCCGGGCCGAGTGCGCGGGAGGCCCTGGACATCGTGCTGGCCGGCGGCGCGTTCGACCTGCCCATCGGCCTGCTATTGCTCGATGACGGCGTGTTCCAACTGGCCCCGCACCAGGACGCCAAGGCCGTGCAGCAAAAAGACCTCAGCGCCAACCTGCAGGCGCTGGGACTGTTTGGCATCGACGACGTGTTCGCCTGCAGCCACAGCCTCGCCGCCCGCGGGCTTGTGCACTCGACCCTTGCCCAGCCGCTGGACAGCGCAGCCATCACCCAGCTGATTGACCGTTACGACCAGGTGATCACCCTCTGATGTCGACTTTACATGTGATATCCCACTCCCCGTTTACCGATAGCCGCCTCGAGAGCTGCCTGCGTATCTGCGGCAGCGAGGACGCCATCCTGCTCTGCGGCGATGGCGCCTACGGGCTGCACGCCCCTGCCCTGCTGACCAGGGGGGTGAAGGTCTTTGTGCTGGCCGAGGACATGCTGGCGCGTAATCTACCGCTGCCAGACTGGGCCGATAGCGTGGACTACCCGGGTTTCGTGCAGTTGTCGATTGACTACGACAAGGTCAACAGCTGGTTATGAACACCCTGACCGTAGGCGCTCGTACCCTTGAACTGGACAAGGACGGCTACCTCGTCGACCTGAACGCATGGTCCGTCGACGTGGCCAACGCCCTGGCCGCCGCCGAGCCTCTGGAGTTGACCGCGGACCACTGGGAAATCCTCGAGTTGCTGCGCCAGTTCTATGCCGAATTCCAGCTGTCCCCCGCCACGCGCCCCCTGATCAAGTACACCGCCTTGAAGCTGGGCCCGGAAAAGGGCAACAGCCTGCACCTCAACAAACTGTTCAACGGCACTCCCGCCAAACTCGCCGCCAAGCTGGCGGGCCTGCCAAGGCCGACGAATTGCTTATGACCGACTTTGCCCCGCTGACCCTCGAAACTCCCGCCGAGCACCCCTTTGCGCAATTCGTACGCATCCTGGGCAAAGGCAAACGCGGCGCGCGCAACCTGACCCGCGAAGAAGCGCGCGAAGCCATGGGCATGCTGCTCGATGAAAAGGTCGAAGACACCCAGCTCGGCGCCTTCCTGATGCTGTTGCGGCATAAGGAAGAAAGCCCTGAAGAGCTGGCTGGCTTCACCGAAGCCGTGCGCGAACGCCTGCACGCACCGGCACTGAACGTAGATGTCGACTGGCCAACCTATGCCGGCAAGAAACGCCACCTGCCGTGGTTCCTGCTGGCGGCCAAATGCCTGGCGCAACATGGCGTGCGCATCCTGATGCACGGCGGCGGCGCACACACCGCCGGCCGGTTGTACACCGAGCAATTGCTGGAAGGCTTGCAGATCCCGCTGTGCCGCAACTGGCAGCAGGTCGAGGCGGCCTATGAACACGGCAACCTGGCGTTTATCCCGCTCGGCGATTGGGCACCGCAACTGCAACGCATGATCGACTTGCGCAATACCCTGGGCCTGCGTTCACCGATCCACTCCCTGGCGCGCCTGCTCAACCCACTGAATGCCCGGTGCGGCCTGCAAAGCATTTTCCACCCGGGCTACCAGGGTGTTCATCGCGATGCCAGCGGCCTGCTTGGCGACAATGTGATTGTGGTCAAGGGCGACGGTGGCGAGATCGAGATCAACCCCGACACGCTCAGCCACCTGTACGGCACCACGGGCGGGGCCAGTTGGGACGAAGAATGGCCCGCCCTCTCCGCCCAGCGCCACGTCAAGCCGGCCACGCTTGAGCCGGAGCACTTGAAGGCACTGTGGCGGGGCGACGTCGAGGACAGCTACCCACAACTGGCCCTGATCGCCACCATGGCGTTGGCGCTGCGCGGCCTCGGCCACCCACGGGAACAGGCGTTCGAATTGGCCCAGCAATACTGGGACGCGCGGGACAAATCGATTTAATCGATCATTAACTTCCGGTCTTTGCGCTTTTAGTTCGAACTCATCCCTCTAGACTGGGCTCCAACGTTTATTAGCCAAGGAGCCCATCATGGGTTTGCTGATCAAAGGACACTGGCATGACCAGTGGTACGAAAGTAGCGCCGATGGCGCCTTCCAACGGGAACAGGCGCAACGCCGCAACTGGGTGACCGCCGATGGCCAGCCCGGGCCAAGTGGTGAGGGTGGCTTCAAGGCCGAGGCCGGTCGCTATCACCTGTATGTTTCCCTGGCCTGCCCCTGGGCGCACCGGACCCTGATCCTGCGCAAGCTCAAGGGCCTGGAAAGCCTGATCGACGTCTCCGTGGTCAGCTGGCTGATGCTGGAAAACGGCTGGACCTTCGACAAGGCCCTCGGCTCCAGTGGCGATACGCTGGATGGCTTCGACTTCATGCACCAACGCTATACCGCCGACACCGCCGACTACACCGGGCGCGTTACCGTGCCAGTGCTGTGGGATAAGCAGTTGAATCGCATCGTCAGCAACGAATCGGCAGAGATCATTCGCATGTTTAACAGTGCGTTCAATGAACTGACCGGCAATACCCTGGACTTCTACCCCGAGGCGCTGCGCCCAAGCATCGACACGCTGAACGAGCGCATCTACCCCGCCGTCAACAACGGTGTGTATCGCGCAGGCTTCGCCACTTCGCAGCCAGCGTACGAAAGCGCGTTTGATGATGTGTTTGCCGAACTGGACTACCTGGAACAGCACTTGGGCGACCATCGCTACCTGGCAGGCGAATACCTGACCGAAGCGGATGTGCGGCTGTTTACCACGCTGATTCGTTTTGATGCGGTGTACTACAGCCACTTCAAATGCAACCTACGGCGGATTGCCGATTATTCGAACCTTTCGAATTGGTTGAGGGAGCTGTATCAGTGGCCGGGCGTGGCCGAGACGGTGGATTTCGAGCACATCAAGGGGCATTACTACGCCAGCCACCGGACGATCAATCCGACCGGGATTGTGCCGAAGGGGCCGTTGCAGGCGTTCGATGCCAAGCATGATCGTGGACGGTTGAGCGGTAAGGGTGTCTGGAGCTGATCCAGAGGACTGGTTGGATCAAATGGCCTTATCGGGGGCAAGCCCCCTCCCACATTGGAATGCATTCCAAAATGTGGGAGGGGGCTTGCCCCCGATGCATTCAGGCTCAGACCTGGGCCTGGGCGCCTTCAAACCACTTCAGCTTCTCACGCAACACCACTACCTCACCGACAATCACCAGCGTCGGCGCATGCACTTCATGCTCCGCTACCATGCGCGGCAAGTCAGCCAAGGTGCCTGTAAACACGCGCTGGTTGGCGGTAGTGCCCTGCTGGATCAGCGCTGCCGGGGTATCCGCCGCGCGACCATGCTTGATCAACTGCTCGCAGATGATCGGCAAGCCAATCAGGCCCATGTAGAACACCAGCGTCTGCGAAGGCCCCACCAGGTCCTGCCAAGGCAGGTCCGAGGTGCCGTCCTTCAAGTGCCCGGTGATAAAGCGTACCGATTGCGCATAGTCGCGGTGTGTCAGCGGAATCCCGGCATACGCCGCGCAACCACTGGCGGCGGTAATTCCCGGCACCACCTGGAACGGGATGCCATGGGCCGCCAGTTCCTCGATTTCTTCGCCACCCCGCCCAAAGATGAACGGATCCCCCCCCTTGAGGCGCAACACGCGCTTGCCTTGCTTGGCCAGGTCCACCAATTGCTGGTTGATCTGGTCTTGGGGCACGGCGTGATCGGCGCGACGCTTGCCGACATATACCCGCTCGGCATCGCGACGACACAGCTCGAGAATCGCCGGCGCCACCAGGCGGTCATACAGCACCACATCGGCTTGTTGCATCAGGCGTAAGGCGCGGAAGGTCAGCAGGTCCGGATCGCCCGGGCCAGCGCCGACCAGATAGACTTCACCCGGCGCATAAGGCGGCGCACCGTTGACCTTGTCGATCAGCAGGCGCTCGGCCTCATCGCCCTGCCCGGCCAGTTGCCGGTCGGCAATCGGGCCTTGGAACACCTCCTCCCAGAACGCGCGGCGTTGCTGCACATCCGGGTACAAGGCTTTGACCTGGGCGCGGAAACGCGCCGCCAACCCGGCCAATTGGCCGTAGGTAGACGGAATCCAGGTTTCCAGCTTGGCACGGATCAAGCGCGCCAGCACCGGCGCGTCGCCGCCGCTGGACACCGCGATCACCAAGGGCGAACGGTCGACAATCGCCGGGAAGATCACGCTGCACAAGGCCGGCGCATCCACCACGTTGACCGGCACACAACGGCGCCTGGCATCACTGGACACCTGCGCGTTCAGTGGTTCGTCATCCGTCGCGGCGATGATCAGGGTGCACCCCTCAAGGTCGGCCTCCTGATAACCGCGCAACATCAGCTCCCCGCCACTGCCCAGCACCAGTTCACGCAACTGGGGTTCAATCTGGGGAGCAACCACCCGCAGCAACGCACCGGCGTCGGCCAGCAGCCGGGATTTGCGCAAGGCAATCTCCCCGCCACCGACGACCAACACACGACTGCCGCGCAGGTTATGAAACAGCGGCAGAAATTCCATTTAGCCGATGACCTCAATGCCCGCCATGTAGGGCTTCAGCACGTCAGGTACACGGATCGAGCCGTCGGCCTGCTGGTAGTTTTCCAGCACCGCCACCAGGGTGCGGCCAACGGCCAGGCCCGAACCGTTGAGGGTGTGCACCAGCTCCGGCTTGCCAGTTTCCGGGTTGCGGAAACGCGCCTGCATGCGACGCGCCTGGAAATCACCGCAGTTGGAGCACGACGAAATCTCGCGGTATTTGTCCTGGCTGGGCACCCATACTTCGAGGTCGTAGGTCTTCACGGCGCTGAAGCCCATGTCGCCGGTGCACAACGCCAGTACGCGGTACGGCAGCTCCAGCAATTGCAGGACGCGTTCGGCGTTGGCGGTCAGCCCCTCGAGGGCTTCCATGGAGGTCGACGGCTCGACCACTTGCACCATCTCGACCTTGTCGAACTGGTGCTGGCGAATCATGCCGCGGGTATCGCGACCCGATGCACCGGCCTCACTGCGAAAGCACGGCGTGTGTGCGACAAACTTGATCGGCAGTTGCTTGGCGTCGAGGATCTCGCCGGCCACGATATTGGTCAGCGACACTTCGGCGGTCGGGATCAGGTACAAGTCGGCTTCGCCATCGCGACCGATCTTGAACAGGTCTTCTTCGAACTTCGGCAGTTGCCCAGTCCCCTGCAGGGCCGGCGCCTGAACCAGGTAAGGCGTGTACGCCTCTTCGTAACCGTGCTCGCCGGTGTGCAAGTTGATCATGAACTGCGCCAGGGCACGGTGCAGGCGCGCGATCGGTCCACGCAGCAGGGCGAAGCGCGCGCCGGACAGCTTGGCGGCGGTTTCGAAATCCAGGCCACCACTCAGTTCGCCCAGGGCGACATGGTCCTTGATCTCGAAATCAAAAGTTTTCGGCGTGCCCCAGCGGCGCACTTCGACGTTGCCGTCTTCATCGGCGCCCACCGGCACGGACTCGTGCGGCAGGTTGGGAATACCCAGCAGGATTGAATCCAGCTCGCCCTGAATCTTGTCCAGCTCGATTTTACCGTGGGACAGCTCGGTGCCCATGCGCTCGACATCGGCCATCAACGGCGCGATGTCTTCGCCGCGCTGCTTGGCCTGACCGATGGATTTGGAACGCGCATTACGCTCAGCCTGCAGTGCTTCAGTGCGGGTCTGGACGGTCTTGCGCTGTTCTTCCAGCGCTTCGATGCGCGCAACATCCAAGGCAAAGCCACGGGATGCCAGGCGGTCCGCTACGTCCTGAAGGTTGCTACGTAACAGTTTGGAATCGAGCATGTCGGTCTCTCGTTTATCAAAGTTTGGTCAAGGACAGGCCGGCCCAGGTGGCGAGCAGCCCGCCGAACACGCTGATGCCCAGGTACCCGAAGGCGACCAGGGCCTGCCCGCTTTCCAGCAGGCGCAGCGTATCCAGTGAAAAGGATGAAAAGGTCGTCAGACCGCCTACAAAGCCGACAATCAAGCCGGCCCGAATTTCAATCGGCACTTCCGGGCGCAACAGGAACCAGCCGTACAACAGCCCAATGATCAGGCAACCCACCAGGTTGACGGCCAGGGTCGCCGCATAAAAATGCTTCGGCCAATTGGCGTTTACCCAAGTACCGGTGGCGAAACGCAATAATGTACCAGCGATGCCGGCAACGGACACGGCAAGAATCGTCTTGAGCACTACTTTCTCCGCTGTTTTGGGCTGAGGCGATCGAGTTGGGCGAGGTGATTGAGCTTTTCACCGATCTTCAGCTCCAGGCCGCGAGGCACTGGCTGGTAGAACGGCTGCGGCTCCAGTTCGTCGGGGAAGTAATCTTCGCCGGCGGCATAGGCGTCCGGCTCATCGTGGGCATAGCGATATTCATCGCCATAGCCCAGTTGCTTCATCAGTTTGGTCGGGGCATTGCGCAGGTGCAGCGGTACTTCGAGGGAACCATGCTCGGCGGCGGCCCGCAGGGCCGACTTGAACCCCATGTACACCGCGTTGCTTTTTGGCGCGCAGGCCAGGTAGGTGATGGCTTGGGCCACCGCCAACTCGCCTTCAGGGCTACCGAGGCGCTCCTGCACCTCCCAGGCCGCCAGGCATAGGCTCAAGGCGCGCGGGTCGGCGTTGCCGATGTCTTCGCTGGCCATGCGCACCACGCGGCGCGCCAGGTACAACGGGTCACACCCGCCATCGATCATCCGCGCGAACCAGTACAGCGCGCCGTCCGGATTGGAACCGCGTACCGACTTGTGCAGTGCAGAGATCTGGTCATAGAAGGCTTCGCCGCCCTTGTCGAAGCGGCGGCGGGTATCGCCGAGCAGGCTTTGCAGCAGGTCAACGCCAATTTCGCTGCCGTCTTCGGCCAGGTCGGAAGCGTTCTCCAACAGGTTGAGAAAACGTCTGCCGTCGCCGTCGGCGGCGCTCAGCAGGATCTTGAAGCCTTCGTCACTGAGGCTCAGCTGGCGCTTGCCCAAGCCCTTGTCTTCGCTCAAGGCGCGCTGCAACAGCTTCTGCATCGCCGCTTCGTCGAGGCTCTTGAGCACATAGACCCGCGCCCGAGAGAGCAAGGCGTTGTTCAATTCGAAGGACGGATTCTCGGTGGTGGCCCCGATAAAGATCAGCGTGCCATCTTCGACATAAGGCAAAAATGCATCCTGCTGCGACTTGTTGAAGCGATGCACTTCGTCAACGAACAGGATGGTGCGCTTACCGTATTGCCCGGCCTGCTGCTTGGCGACCTCGACGGCCTGGCGGATCTCCTTGACCCCGGCCAGGACCGCCGAGACCGTTTCAAAGTGCGCGTCGGAGACCTTCGCCAGCAGCCTGGCCAAGGTGGTTTTACCCACGCCCGGCGGTCCCCAGAAAATCATCGAGTGCAGCGCACCCTGCTCCAGGGCTTCGCGCAGAGGCTTGCCGCGAGCGAGCAGGTGTTCTTGACCAACATACTCATCCAGGTTGGTGGAGCGCAAGCGCGCGGCCAGGGGCTGGGCAATCGGGTCACTTCGAAACAGATCCATGGGCAGCGCTTGAGACCTCTAGGCAGGTTATTCCTGGATCACGTCGGCACCCTTGGGGATGTCGAACTTGAACTTGGATGCCGGTACCGGCTGGTTGGCCTTGACCCCGGAGAACAGGATATCGGTACGCTGGCCGACACTGTCGATCAGGCGCATGTTGTTGATCACGCCGTTGCCGAACGACAGGTTCAGGCTGTCAAACAGCGTGTCCTTGGATTTCGGCTTGAGGGTGAATTCGATCACATTGCTGGTTTGCTTGGAGGTGATGTCGAAGCTTTTGTTGATTTCCGACACGTCGCCCGACAGCAACAGCGCCGGGGTCTGGCTCAGGCGCGGATCCAGCTTTTTGATGGTCGCCTGTTCCAGGTCAGGATCCCACAGCGTGACCTTCTTGCCGTCGGAAACGATGGTCTGTTCAGCCTTACCTTCGGTGTGCCAGTAAAACAGGCCTGGACGCTGCACGGCCATCTCACCCGCGGTTTCCTGCAACCGGGTACCACCGGCATCCAGGGTCAGCTGGGAGAAGCGCGCAGTCAGGGTCTGGGATTTGTCCAACAGGTTTTTCAAGCTGTCGACGGAAGCCTGGTCAGCGTGGGCCGAGACAGCAGTCAGGGCCAGTGCCGGCAACAACAGCATGCGGATAAGACGCATGGGAGTCCTCATTGAGTCGTTTAAGGCGCGCCGCGTAATGCCACGCGGCGCGTGATCAGTCGCGCATCTGCCCAGGAGCGATGACTTCGCGCGAGCCGTTGGTGTTCATTGCGGTGACGACGCCAGCGTTTTCCATGGCTTCGATCATACGGGCGGCGCGGTTGTAGCCGATCTTCAGCTTGCGCTGCACCGCGGAGATCGAGGCGCGACGACTTTCCAGCACGAACGCCACGGCCTCGTCGTACAGCGCATCGGTTTCGGCATCATCGTCACCGCCGCCGCCGCCACCGTCGAAGCCGCTGCCGGCCTCTTCGACACCGGCGAGGATGTCATCGTTGTACTCCGGCGCGCCGCGCAGTTTCCAGGCTTCCACCACGCGATGCACTTCGTCGTCGGAAACGAAGGCGCCGTGGACCCGGATCGGCAGGCTGGTGCCCGGCGGCATGTAGAGCATGTCACCGTGACCCAGCAATTGCTCGGCGCCGCCCTGGTCGATGATGGTGCGCGAGTCGATCTTGCTGGAAACCTGGAACGCCATCCGGGTCGGAATGTTGGCCTTGATCAGGCCGGTGATCACATCCACCGAAGGACGCTGGGTGGCGAGGATCAAGTGGATACCGGCCGCACGCGCTTTCTGGGCGATACGTGCGATCAGTTCTTCGACCTTCTTGCCGACGATCATCATCATGTCGGCAAATTCATCGACTACCACCACGATGGTCGGCAGCTTGCTCAGCAAGGGCGCTTCGTCGTGGATGCTTTCGCGCTTGTACAGCGGGTCGGTCAACGGCGTGCCGGCATCCTGGGCTTCCTTGACCTTGGCGTTGAAGCCCGACAGGTTACGCACGCCCATCTTCGCCATCAGCTTGTAGCGGCGCTCCATCTCGGCCACGCTCCAACGCAGGGCGTTGGCGGCGTCCTTCATGTCGGTGACCACCGGGCAAAGCAGGTGTGGAATGCCTTCGTAGATCGACAATTCCAACATTTTCGGGTCGATCATGATCAGCTTGGCGTCTTCCGGGCCGGATTTGAACAGGATCGACAGGATCATCGCGTTCACACCCACCGACTTACCGGAACCGGTGGTACCGGCCACCAGCAGGTGAGGCATCTTGGCCAGGTCGGTGATCACCGGCTTGCCGCCGATATCATGGCCCAGGGCCAAGGTCACCGGCGATTTGAAGTTGTCGTACTCGGGCGTCGACAGCACCTCGGAGAAACGCACGATCTGGCGGTCTTCGTTGGGAATCTCGATACCCACGGTGGTCTTGCCGGGAATCACTTCCACCACGCGCACGCTGGTCACGGCCAGGGAGCGCGCCAGGTCCTTGGCCAGGTTGGAAATGCGGCTGACCTTGACGCCAGCGGCGGGCTGGATTTCGTAACGGGTAATCACCGGGCCGGGGTGGATCGAATCCACCGATACCTCGACGCCAAATTCCTTGAGCTTGATTTCCAGCAGGTGGCCGACGGCCGCCAGGGACTCAGGGGAATAATTGAGTTGTTTCTTTTCGGCCGGGTCGAGAATCGAGATCGGTGGCAAGGTGCCTTCGACCGCGCTGTCGACAAACAAGGGGGCCTGCTTCTCTTTCTGGACGCGATGGCTCGGCTCCGGGGCCTTGGTCGGCGCAGGGGCAATCACCGGTGGCACCTGTTTCTCACGGTCCGACATGTGCTTGCTCAGGGCCTGCTCGCGCTCGATCAAGCGTTCCTTGACCTTGGCTTGCTCGCGGCGATCCGGCGTACTCGGGGCGACCACTTCGTTGACGCGGGTGTCCACCTCACGCAGTTGCGCGACCATGCGCTTGCGATCGACCCGGGCCGCCCACCAGCGGTTGGCAGCGCCTTGGAACAGTTCCAGCAGGTCAAGGGTGATCTTGCCGGTCACGTCCATCACCTTGAACCATGACAGGTCGGTGAACACCGTGAGGCCGAACAGGAACAATGCGATAAACATCAGGGTGCTGCCCTGGATATTCAGGGTCTTGCGCGCCAGGTCGCCGAGGCTTTCGCCCAATGCGCCACCCGCGCCCGCCGGCAGGCCGGTGGGTGCGTGGAAATGGATATGAGCCAGCGCCGCGCCGGACAGCACCAGGAACACCAGGCCGATCAGCCGCCAGGAAAACAGCCAGCCACTCCACTGCCACGGCTCATGACGCTGGCGGAAGATCTGCCAGGTCTTGATCGCCAGCAACAGCGGGAAGATATAAGCGAAGTAGCCCAATACCATGAACAGGATATCGGCGCTGTAGGAACCGGCAGGCCCACCGAAATTCTGCACGTCTTCGATCTTGCTGTTGTGGCTCCAGCCCGGATCGTCCTTGCCATAGGTGAGCAAGGCCATCATCAGGAACAGGCACAACGCACCGATAGCGATCAGCGCACCTTCCTTGAGTCGATAGTGCAGGTGCTGGCGCCAGGCCGGCACGACTGTCTTGGGTGTCGCGGTGGATTTCTTCAAAACGGGTCTTTTCCTGCGCCTTCAGCGCGTCCATCTGTTGAATGACTGCACACTACCGCTCAATCCGAGCAGTTGAAAAATGAACGAACATTGTTGAATTTACTTTTAACATTCCGTGACTGATTCACGAAACGGCGATAACGCCACAATGGCCGCATTGTACGGGTTTGTGCCCCCGATGCCACGCCACTTGCCTTTCTTCAGGCAGCATAGCCAATTGTGTGTCACACCATGTTCAATTTGAGCATGCATTGTCTTTGCTGACAAAGGCTTATGAGCTGTTTTTGCCAATCCAGGCAAGCTTGGCAAATGGCCTGCATCGGCCAGACCCGATTACGACCACACCTCGCGCACAGAGTTGCAGAACCTTCCGCTCACGTTAATCCACGCCAATGGCCGATTCGGACTGGCCCCATGGCGCTGGGTCGACAATAATCACCCCCTTGGGGCAGGCAACATGCCTGCCACTCCCCTCCCCTTCCGTAAGCCTGGATGCCATGCTGACCTGGTTGCAACGCAATACCCTGACCTTCCCGCCGCTGGCCAAAGCCATGCGCGAACCCAACGGCCTGCTCGCCGCCGGTGGCGACCTGTCGGCCGAACGATTGATCCAGGCCTACCGCCATGGCTGCTTTCCATGGTTCTCGGAAGGCCAGCCGATCCTGTGGTGGTCGCCGGACCCGCGCACCGTGATTTTTCCGGACGAGCTGCACGTATCCCGCAGCCTGGGCAAATTATTGCGCCAACAGCGTTATACCGTGACGTTCGACCAGGACTTCGCAGCGGTCATCCAGGCCTGCGCCGCGCCCCGCGCCTATGCCGATGGCACCTGGATCACCGAAGGCATCCAGAGCGCCTACCAGGCGCTGCACAAACGCGGTTATGCGCACTCCGTGGAGGTATGGGACAACGGAGAGCTGGTGGGCGGGCTGTATGGCCTGGCGATGGGCCAGCTTTTTTTTGGCGAGTCCATGTTCAGCCGCGCTGACAACGCCTCGAAATTTGGCTTCGTCACGCTGACCCGTCAATTGCAGGCCTGGGGGTTTGTGCTGATCGACTGCCAGATGCCCAATGATCACCTGCACAGCCTGGGCGCCCGCGCCATCCCCCGCAGCGAGTTCGCCGGCTTCCTGCACGACCACTTGGATCAACCCAGCTCTGGGCCGTGGGTTTCCTAGGCGACATCCGCGCACCTGGCTTACACTTATTTCAAAGCTTATCCGAGGGTTGATCATGACCGAGCTGGCGCGTTTGAAGTTTTATGCCACTCAAGCCCACTCTTGCAGCTATCTGCCAGACGAACAGGCCACCACCCTGTTCCTCGACCCCAGCCAGCCGATGGATGTGCATGTGTATGCCGACCTTTCGGAAATGGGTTTTCGGCGCAGCGGCGATCACCTCTACCGGCCCCACTGCCAGAACTGTAATGCCTGCGTGCCGGCACGCATCCCGGTGGCGCAGTTTTTACCCGATCGTAACCAGAAGCGCATCCTCAAGCGCAATGCCGACCTGACTGTCACCGCGAGCAAGCCTCGATTCAGCGAAGAATACTTCGACCTGTATCAGCGCTACATTGAACAACGCCATGCCGACGGCGATATGTTCCCCCCCAGCCGCGACCAGTTTTCCACGTTCCTGGTGCGCGACCTGCCCTTCTCGCGCTTCTACGAGTTTCGCCTCGACGGCCGCCTGCTGGCCGTCGCCGTGACCGACCTGCTGCCCAACGGCCTGTCGGCGGTCTATACCTTCTATGAGCCGGCCGAGGAACGTCGCAGCCTGGGACGTTTCGCGATCCTCTGGCAAATCGGCGAAGCTCTACGCTTGGAACTGGAGGCGGTGTACCTGGGCTACTGGATCAAAAACTGCAAAAAGATGAACTACAAGACCCAATATCGGCCCATTGAACTGCTAATTAATCAAAGATGGGTCACGCTTAACTAGAACCCCTTGGCTTAAACACCCTTTTTCGGGCACAATGCACGCCGCTTTTGCCTGGCGCAGTTGCACCGGGCCATTCACTGGATACCGAGGGCTTTACTGCATGTCGAAAGAAGACAGCTTCGAAATGGAAGGCACTGTCGTCGACACCCTGCCCAACACCATGTTTCGTGTGGAGTTGGAAAATGGGCACGTCGTAACCGCGCATATCTCCGGCAAGATGCGCAAGAACTACATTCGTATTCTTACCGGTGATAAAGTGCGCGTCGAGCTGACGCCCTATGACTTGAGCAAAGGGCGCATCACTTACCGCGCTCGCTAATCAAGTCAATACAAAACGCCCGGTTATGCCGGGCGTTTTTGTGTGCGTGCTATTTACCAAGCGCCAAAACCAAATGTGGGAGGGGGCTTGCCCCCGATAGCGGTAGATCAGTCACTCATGTAGCGACTGAAACACTGCTATCGGGGGCAAGCCCCCTCCCACATTGGCGCCCGCAGCTATCGATCAGGCCATTTCAGCCGTGGTTTCGAACTCGAAGGTCAGCTCGCCGTCCTTCAGGTCGATATGCACCACGCCACCATGGTCGGACAATTCGCCAAACAGGATCTCTTCGGCCAATGGCCGCTTGATCTTGTCCTGGATCAGACGTGCCATTGGGCGAGCACCCATTGCCGCGTCGTAGCCACCCTCTGCCAGCCAATTGCGCGCCGCGTCCGTTACGTCCAACTGCACGCGCTTGTCTTCCAACTGCGCTTGAAGCTCGGTAAGGAACTTGTCCACCACGCTTTTGATGACCTCATGGCTGAGGCGACCAAACTGGATAATAGTGTCCAGGCGGTTGCGGAACTCCGGCGTAAAGCTCTTCTTGATGACTTCCATCGCATCGGACGAGTGATCCTGATGCGTAAATCCGATCGAAGCCCGCGCAGCCGTTTCAGCACCGGCGTTGGTAGTCATGATCACGATCACATTGCGGAAGTCCGCCTTGCGCCCGTTGTTGTCGGTCAGGGTCCCGTGATCCATGACCTGCAGCAGCAGGTTGAAGACTTCCGGGTGAGCCTTCTCGATTTCATCGAGCAACAATACGCAATGCGGCTGCTTGGTGATTGCCTCGGTCAACAGGCCGCCCTGGTCGAAGCCAACATAGCCTGGAGGCGCACCGATCAGGCGCGACACGGTGTGACGCTCCATGTACTCGGACATGTCGAACCGCACCAACTCGATACCCATGGCCTTGGCCAACTGCCGCGCAGCCTCGGTCTTGCCGACGCCGGTAGGGCCGGCGAACAGGAACGAACCGACAGGCTTGTCCGGCGACTTGAGGCCCGCACGCGACAGCTTGATCGCGGTGGACAGCGAGTCGATGGCCGCATCCTGGCCAAAAACGGTGAGCTTGAGGTCACGTTCCAGATTACGCAGCAGTTCCTTGTCGGAGCTGGTGACGTGTTTTGGCGGAATCCGCGCAATTTTCGCCACGATATCCTCGACCTGGGCCACGTCGATGCGCTTCACGCGCTTCTCGACCGGCTGCAGACGCTGATAAGCACCCGCCTCATCGATCACATCGATCGCCTTGTCCGGCATGTGACGGTCATTGATATAGCGCGATGCCAGCTCAGCCGCCGCCCGCAATGCTTCATCGGTGTACTCGATGCCGTGGTGCGCCTCGAAACGCCCCTTGAGCCCGCGCAGGATACCGATGGTGTCTTCAACCGAAGGCTCGGACACGTCGACTTTCTGGAAGCGACGCGCCAGTGCGCGATCTTTCTCGAAGATCCCACGGAATTCCTGGAACGTGGTCGAACCGATGCAGCGAATGTCACCCGACGACAGCAGAGGCTTGAGCAGGTTGGACGCATCCATCACCCCACCGGACGCCGCACCGGCACCAATGATCGTGTGGATCTCATCAATGAACAGGATCGCCTGCGGGCGTTTTTTCAATTCGCCAAGCAAAGCCTTGAAGCGCTTCTCGAAATCGCCACGGTACTTGGTGCCCGCGAGCAACGCGCCCAGGTCCAGTGAATAGACAACGCTGTTGGCCAGCAGGTCTGGCACCTGGTTATCGACGATGCGCTTGGCCAGGCCTTCGGCGATCGCGGTTTTACCGACACCCGCCTCACCCACCAGCAGCGGGTTGTTCTTGCGACGGCGCGCGAGGATCTGCGCGACACGCTCCACCTCAAGCTCACGCCCTACCAGCGGATCGATCCGCCCCTGGCGCGCCAATTCATTGAGGTTGCTGGCATAGGCATCCAGTGGATTGCCCGAAGAAGAAGACTCACCGCCCTCGTCATCCTGCATTTCCTGCTCACCCTCGGAATGATCGCCGTGCCCAGGCACCTTGGAGATACCGTGGGCGATATAGTTGACGACATCAATACGGGCAACGCTCTGTTGCTTGAGCAGGAATACCGCCTGGCTTTCCTGTTCGCTGAAGATCGCCACAAGCACGTTGGCGCCCGTGACTTCACGCTTGCCGGAGCTCTGTACGTGGAAAACAGCACGCTGCAACACCCGCTGGAAGCCCAGGGTTGGCTGGGTTTCGCGGTCCTCGTCATGCACGGGGATCAGTGGCGTGGTGGAGTCGATAAACTCCTGCAGGTCATGCTTGAGTTTGTCGAGGTTGGCGCCGCACGCACGCAATACGGTGGCGGCAGCTTCGTTATCCAAAAGTGCCAGCAGCAGGTGCTCGACGGTCATGAATTCATGACGCTTCGAACGAGCCTCCTTGAAGGCAAGATTGAGGGTGACTTCGAGCTCGCGGTTTAACATAGCTTCACCTCATACCCAAGTGGTCGGCGTTAACCGTCCTTCTCGATTTCACAGAGTAGCGGATGCTGGCTTTCCCTGGCGTACTGGTTGACCTGCATGGCCTTTGTCTCGGCGATGTCGCGGGTAAACACTCCACATACTGCCCGTCCTTCTGTGTGAACGGCCAGCATTACCTTGGTCGCCAACTCGCGGTTCAGGTTAAAAAACACCTCGAGCACTTCGACCACGAAATCCATCGGTGTGTAGTCATCATTGAACAAAACCACCTTGTACATCGGCGGCGCCTGTAAAGCAGGCTTGGCCTCCTGAACAGCAATGCCTGCAGAACCGTCGTCATCGTGTTCGTGATCCGGTCGATCCTGATTGAATGTTAGTCGAATCTGGCTGATTGCATGCATGGAAAGAAAGGTTCGTCAGTGGTTCAAATACAGTGGTGGGGGCGAGCTGTCAGAATTTCAACTCTGACTATACGGTCGCCTTGACTATCGGCAAATCGGTGTTACAACCAATAGAACCCACAGTGGGTAAAAAAGGTCCGCGCAGTCAACCTTATTTATTCGGGTTAGGACGGATAAACTGGATGATACTCCAGTGATGGAGTCTGGTGCAGAAGGAAATGTGTATGTCTGGCGTCAAGATCAACGGCAAGGTCAAGTGGTTCAACAACGCCAAAGGATATGGCTTTGTGCAAGAGGATGGAAAAACCGAGGACCTTTTTGCGCATTACTCAGCGATCGAAATGGATGGCTATAAAACGCTGAAAGCGGGCCAAGCTGTGAGCTTTGAAATCATTCAAGGACCGAAAGGGCTGCACGCCGTGAAGATCGAAGCAGTGAAAGCTGAAACACTGGAAAAACCCGTAGCCCCGCACGCGCATAAAGAAAAGAAACTAACGGCCTGAACCATCGGCCGTCGAGCGAGCAAATTGCGATAAAAAAACGGCCACCCAGTCAAGTCGGGGCGGCCGTTTTTTTGTTGCCTGAGCCTTACATATGCGAAATCAGCGCATCACCAAAGCCTGACGAAGAGACCAGCTTGGCACCTTCCATCAAGCGCTCGAAGTCGTAGGTCACGGTCTTGGCCGAGATAGCGCCATTGGTGCCCTTGATGATCAGGTCGGCCGCCTCGGTCCAACCCATATGGCGCAGCATCATTTCTGCCGACAGGATCAATGAGCCGGGGTTGACCTGGTCCTTGCCCGCATACTTGGGCGCAGTCCCGTGGGTGGCTTCGAACATGGCCACGGTGTCGGACAGGTTGGCGCCCGGCGCAATACCGATACCACCCACCTCCGCCGCCAGGGCGTCGGACAAGTAGTCGCCGTTCAGGTTAAGCGTCGCGATCACGTCATATTCAGCCGGACGCAGTAGGATCTGCTGGAGCATCGCGTCGGCAATGGCATCCTTGACCACCACATTCTTGCCGGTCTTGGGGTTCTTGAACTGCATCCACGGGCCGCCATCAAGCAGGGTGGCACCGAACTCTTCAGCCGCCACTTCGTAGGCCCATTCCTTGAAGGCACCTTCGGTGAACTTCATGATGTTGCCTTTGTGCACGATGGTCAGCGAGTCGCGGTCGTTATCCACCACATATTGCAGGGCCTTGCGCGCCAGGCGCTTGGTGCCCTCCAGCGATACCGGCTTGATACCAATGCCGCAATCCTGATCGAAACGGATCTTGGTGACACCCATTTCTTCCTTGAGGAACTTGATCACCTTGATGGCTTCCGGCGAGCCGGCTTTCCACTCGATGCCGGCGTAAATATCTTCGGAGTTTTCACGGAAGATGGTCATATCCACGTCACCGGGCTTCTTGACCGGGCTCGGTACACCTTCGAACCAGCGCACCGGACGCAGGCACACATACAGGTCGAGTTGCTGGCGCAGGGCTACGTTCAATGAACGGATGCCACCACCGACCGGAGTGGTCAGCGGGCCCTTGATGGACACCACGTAATCCTTGACCGCATCCAGGGTTTCCTGGGGCAGCCAGGTGTCCTGGTCGTAGACTTGGGTCGCCTTTTCGCCGGCGTACACCTCCATCCACGAGATTTTGCGCTTGCCGCCGTAGGCTTTTTCAACAGCCGCGTCGACCACCTTGATCATCACCGGGCTGATGTCGACGCCAATACCGTCCCCTTCGATATAAGGGATGATCGGTTGGTCAGGAACATTGAGAGAATGGTCTGGATTGACGGTGATTTTTTCGCCGACTGCCGGAACCTGAATCTTCTTGTATCCCATGCTGAACTCCATCTATGGATTGAACATCTGGCTGCGTTCGAGCCTACTCCAGATAAATGGCGACTGAAACCTCGCGCCATGCTCATTTGCATCGAAAACAGCACATTTAGTCGCCTACAAGCCTGAAAGCAAAGGGAAAAGCGCCAATCTTGAGCACATCGTGCGACTTTAGGCGTAATCCGGTACCTGCGACCTTTAGACCAATGGACGACACACCTTTTGTATGAAGGCTCGGCGTAAGCATAGCGACCTATGTATAATGCCGCCGCTGACCAAAGAGTCACGACGGCGGACCGCTCTAGAACAACGCCCTCCGCCACAAAGCAGGACTATTACAATAGTCCACCCGCTTGACGCTCGACTGATGCAACCCAACATCACCGCGAAGAAACCTCGACCTTTCGCTCATGGATGACTTTGAACGAACGCGCTCTACCCGGCGCATCTCGAGTTTCTGCGCACGCTTTCAGCAAAGAAGAGAGTTAATCCGAATATGCCCACCCGCTCGAAGATCATCTACACCTTCACCGACGAAGCCCCAGCCCTCGCCACCTATTCACTGCTGCCTATCGTAGAGGCCTTCACCGCTTCCGCTGATATTGCCGTGGAAACCCGCGACATCTCCCTCGCCGGGCGCATCCTCGCAAGCTTCCCCGAGCAACTGGGCACCAAGGCCGTACCGGACCACCTCGCCGAACTGGGCGCCCTGGCCGTGACCCCTGAAGCCAACATCATCAAGCTGCCTAACATCAGCGCCTCGACCCCTCAACTGCAGGCGGCGATCAAGGAACTGCAGGCCCAGGGCTACGCCCTGCCGGACTACCCCGAAACCGTAACCACCGACGCGGAAAAAGAAACCCGTGCACGTTACGACAAGGTCAAGGGCAGCGCCGTGAACCCGGTCCTGCGCGAAGGCAACTCCGACCGTCGCGCGCCCCTGTCGGTCAAGAACTACGCACGCAAGCACCCGCACAAAATGGGCGCCTGGGCTGCCGACTCCAAGTCCCACGTTGCCCACATGAGCAACGGCGACTTCTACGGCAGCGAAAAAGCCGTACAGATCGAAGCCGCTGACACTGTCAAAATTGCGCTGGTCGCCCAAGACGGCACCACCACCGTCCTGAAGGAAAAGACCACGGTCAAGGCCGGCGAAATCATCGACAGCGCCGTACTGAGCAAGAAAGCCCTGCGCAGCTTCATCGCCGCTGAAATCGAAGACGCCAAGAAACAAGGCGTACTGCTGTCGGTTCACTTGAAAGCCACCATGATGAAGGTCTCCGACCCGATCATGTTCGGCCAGATCGTTGCCGAGTTCTATAAAGACGCCCTGGCCAAGCACGCAGACGTGCTGGCCGAGATCGGCTTCAACCTGAACAACGGTATCGGCGACCTGTACGCACGCATCAAGGCCCTGCCAGCCGAGCAGCAAGCGCAGATCGAAGCTGACATCCAGGCGGTCTACGCCTCGCGCCCTTCCCTGGCGATGGTCAACTCCGACAAAGGCATCACCAACCTGCACGTGCCGAGCGACGTCATCGTCGACGCTTCGATGCCGGCCATGATCCGTGACTCCGGTAAAATGTGGGGCACCGACGGCCAACTGCACGATACCAAGGCCGTGATTCCGGATCGCTGCTACGCCACCATCTACCAGGCCGTCATCGAAGACTGCAAGGCCAATGGCGCGTTCGATCCAACCACCATGGGCAGCGTACCGAACGTTGGCCTGATGGCGCAGAAAGCCGAAGAGTACGGCTCTCACGACAAGACTTTCCAGATCAAGGCTGACGGCGTGGTCCGCGTCACCGACAGCAAGGGCAACCTGCTGATGGAACAGCCCGTCGAAGCCGGCGACATCTTCCGCATGTGCCAGGCCAAAGACGCGCCGATCCAGGACTGGGTCAAGCTGGCCGTCAACCGCGCTCGCGCCAGCAACACCCCGGCCATCTTCTGGCTGGACCCGAAGCGCGCCCACGATGGCGCCGTGATCGAAAAAGTCCAGACCTACCTGAAAGACCACAACACCGAAGGCCTGGACATCCGCATCATGTCGCCGGTCGACGCGATGAAGTTCACCCTGGAGCGCACCCGCAAGGGCCTGGACACCATCTCGGTGACCGGTAACGTACTGCGCGACTACCTGACCGACCTGTTCCCGATCATGGAACTGGGCACCAGCGCCAAAATGCTGTCGATCGTGCCACTGATGAACGGCGGCGGCCTGTTCGAAACCGGCGCTGGCGGTTCGGCACCCAAGCACGTGCAACAGCTGCTGGAAGAGAACTTCCTGCGCTGGGACTCCCTGGGCGAATTCCTGGCCCTGGCAGCCTCCCTGGAACACCTGGGCGTGACATACAACAACCCGAAAGCCCTGGTACTGTCCAAGACCCTGGACCAGGCCACCGGCCAGTTCCTCGACAACAACAAGTCGCCATCGCGCAAAGTCGGCAACATCGACAACCGCGGCAGCCACTTCTACCTGGCGCTGTACTGGGCCCAGGCCCTGGCGGCACAGACCGAAGACACGGCACTGCAAGGGCAGTTCAGCGAACTGGCCAAGACCCTGGCCGCGAACGAAGCAACCATCGTTGCCGAGCTCAACGCCGTACAGGGCAAGCCAGTGGACATCGGCGGCTACTACGCGCCGAACCCGGAGCTGACCAGCAAGGCCATGCGCCCAAGCAACACCCTCAACGCGGCGATTGCCAAGTTGAAGTAAGGTTGTAAGGATGCAAAGAAGCCCCGGCCCTGTGCCGGGGTTTTTGTTTATGTGCTTTTTGCTGAAGAAACCCAATCAAGTTGTGGGAGGGGGCTTGCAACCCCGGCAGCATACCGACCAGGCTACTTATAGCTGATCCACCGCTATCGGGGGCAAGCCCCCCTCCCACATTGACTGCAATCCTGCCGATAGGCCGAGCCGTACAACTGAATCGAGGCACCCCATGACCTGGCAACCCCACATCACCGTCGCCACCATCGTCGAAGACAACGGCCGCTTCCTGATGGTCGAAGAACTCAAGAACGGGCGTGCCGTGCTCAACCAGCCCGCCGGCCACCTCGACCCGCATGAAACCCTGACCGAAGCCGCCGTGCGCGAAACCCTCGAAGAAACCGGCTGGGACGTGGAAGCCACCGGCGTCGTCGGTATCTACCTGTACACCGCCCCCAGCAATGGCGTGACCTACCAGCGGGTCTGCTTCACCGCCAAGGCGCTGAAACACTACCCGGACTATCAACTCGACGAGGGCATCGTGCGCGCCCGCTGGCTGACGCGCGACGAGCTGATAGCCTTGCGCGACGACTGGCGCAGCGAGCTGATCATCCGCTGTATCGACGATTATCTGGCCGGTCAGCGCCACAGTCTCGAATTGATCCGCCCTTCTCTTTAGCCTTGCAGGCGCGAGCCTGCTAGAATCGCGTCCTTTTTAAAGACACCCGTTGAAATCCTATGCGTGATCCAGCCCCTTCTGACACACAAAAGAAGCGCGTCATCGTCGGTATGTCCGGCGGCGTGGATTCTTCCGTTTCCGCCGTCCTGCTCATGGAGCAGGGCTATGAGGTGGAAGGCCTGTTCATGAAGAACTGGGAAGAAGACGATGGAACGGAATATTGCACCGCCATGGACGACCTGGCGGATGCCCAGGCCGTGTGCGACAAAATCGGTATAAAGCTGCACACCGCCAACTTCGCCGCCGAGTACTGGGACAATGTGTTCGAGCACTTCCTGGCCGAATACAAGGCCGGTCGTACGCCGAACCCGGACATCCTGTGTAACCGCGAGATCAAGTTCAAGGCGTTCCTCGACTACGCCATGATGCTCGGCGCCGACCTGATTGCAACTGGCCACTACGTGCGCCGTCGCGATATCGATGGCCGCACCGAACTGCTCAAGGGCCTGGACCCGAACAAGGACCAGAGCTACTTCCTGCACGCCGTCGGCGGCGAACAGATCGCCAAGACCCTGTTCCCGGTCGGCGAGCTGGAGAAACCCGAAGTGCGCCGGATCGCCGAGCAACACGGCCTGGCCACAGCCAAGAAGAAGGACTCGACCGGGATCTGCTTTATTGGCGAGCGCCGCTTCAGTGACTTCCTCAAGCAGTACCTGCCGGCACAACCGGGCGAGATCAAGACCACCGACGGCGAGGTCATCGGCCGCCACCACGGCCTGATGTACCACACCATCGGGCAGCGCCAGGGCCTGGGCATCGGCGGCTTGAAAGACGCCGGTGAAGAACCCTGGTACGTACTGATCAAGGACCTGGAGCACAACGTACTGGTTGTTGGACAGGGCAATGAACACCCGCTGCTGTTCTCCCGCGCCCTGCTGGCGTCGGAGATCTATTGGGTCAACCCGATCGACCTGAGCACCCCGCGTCGCCTGACCGCCAAGGTGCGCTATCGCCAGAGCGACCAACCCTGCACCCTGGAAAAAACCGCCAGCGGTTACCGTGCCACCTTCGATGACCCGCAACGCGCGGTCACACCTGGCCAGTCCGTAGTGTTCTACGACGGGGAGATTTGCCTGGGGGGCGGCGTGATCGAAATCGCCGAACCCTGGAGCACCCCGGCATGAGCCCGACCCAGGAGCAACTGACGGCACTCGGCGGTGTATTCCTCGCCGCGGTGCTGGTGGACAAGATCGCCAAGACCGGCCAGGTCACCGAAGCGGGCCTGACCTGCATGCTCGGCAGCCTGCTGATCCGCGACCCCAAGGACACCCTGGAAGTCTACGGCGGCGACGACCTGGCCCTGCGCGAAGGTTATCGCGCGCTGATCGGCGCACTCGAGCGTGACCCGAGCACCTTGCAACGTGAGCCGCTGCGCTATGCCTTGTCGATGCTCGGTCTCGAGCGCCAACTGGCCAAGCGCGACGACCTGCTCGAGACCATTGGCAAACGCCTGCCGCAGATTCAATCCCAGGTGGAACACTTCGGCCCAGCCCACGAAAACGTGATCGCCGCCGTGGGTGCGCTGTACCAGGACACCTTGAGCACCTTGCGCCAGCGGATCCAGGTCCACGGCGACATGCGCAACCTGCAACAACCGAACAACGCCTCGAAAATCCGCGCGCTGCTCCTGGCCGGTATTCGTTCGGCGCGGTTGTGGCGCCAGTTGGGCGGTCATCGTTGGCAGCTGGTCATCAGCCGTCGCAAATTGCTCAAAGAGCTTTACCCGTTGATGCGCAACGAATAAGTCGTATCAACGGGCCCTTTTCAAGCCGTTACGCGTAATACGCCGGTCAGTTGGCAACGGACCGGCGGATTTTTTCATGTATGATACGCGCCCCATTTCGTTGCCCGACTGTCCGAGAACACCCCATGCAGCTCTCTTCGCTCACTGCGGTTTCCCCTGTTGACGGCCGCTACGCCGGCAAAACCCAGGCCCTGCGCCCTATTTTCAGCGAATACGGCCTGATCCGTGCTCGTGTACTGGTTGAAGTGCGCTGGCTCCAGCGCCTGGCCGCTCACCCCGCCATCAGCGAAGTGCCGGCGTTCTCCGCCGAAGCCAACGCCGTGCTCAACACCCTGGCGGAAAACTTCTCCCTGGAACACGCTGAGCGTGTCAAAGAGATCGAGCGCACCACCAACCACGACGTAAAAGCCATCGAGTACCTGCTCAAGGAACAGGCGGCCAAGCTGCCGGAACTGGCCCAGGTCAGCGAGTTCATCCACTTTGCCTGCACCAGCGAGGACATCAACAACCTGTCCCATGCCCTGATGCTGCGCGAAGGCCGTGATGACGTCATGCTGCCGCTGATGCGCCAGACCGCCGAAGCTATCCGCGAACTGGCGATCCGTTTCGCCGCCGTGCCGATGCTATCGCGCACCCACGGCCAGCCGGCGTCGCCGACCACCCTGGGCAAAGAACTGGCCAACGTGGTGTACCGCCTGGAGCGTCAGATCGCACAGGTCGCCGCCGTGCCATTACTGGGCAAGATCAACGGCGCTGTCGGCAACTACAACGCGCACCTGTCGGCCTACCCCGAGATCGACTGGGAAGCCAATGCCCGCGCCTTCATCGAAGACGAGCTGGGCCTGGGCTTCAACCCGTACACGACGCAGATCGAACCGCACGACTACATCGCCGAGCTGTTCGACGCCATTGCACGCTTCAACACCATCCTGATCGACTTCGATCGCGATATCTGGGGCTACATCTCCCTGGGCTACTTCAAGCAGCGCACTATTGCCGGCGAAATCGGTTCGTCGACCATGCCGCACAAGGTCAACCCGATCGACTTCGAAAACTCCGAAGGCAACCTCGGCATCGCCAACGCCCTGTTCCAGCACCTGGCCAGCAAGTTGCCGATCTCCCGCTGGCAGCGCGACCTGACCGACTCCACCGTACTGCGCAACCTCGGCGTCGGATTTGCCCACAGCGTGATCGCGTACGAAGCCAGCCTCAAAGGCATCAGCAAGCTTGAGCTCAACGAGCAGAAGATCGCCGCTGACCTGGACGCTTGCTGGGAAGTGCTGGCCGAGCCGATCCAGACCGTGATGCGCCGCTATAACATCGAAAACCCGTACGAGAAGCTCAAAGAGTTGACGCGTGGCAAGGGCATCAGCCCTGAAGCGCTGCAAACTTTCATCGACGGCCTGGACATGCCAGCCGCTGCCAAGGCCGAGCTGAAACTGCTCACCCCGGCCAACTACATCGGCAACGCCGTGGCCCAAGCCAAACGCATCTGATTACCGCAAGACCCCTGAGACGCCCGGCCGCGCCGGGCGTTTTTATTCCAGTCTGAAAAGTGCTTTTTTTCAATAGGTTACACATGAATCCTGATATCCCTCTTCAACTTCTGGGCGGCATCACGGCACGGGAGTTCCTGCGCGACTACTGGCAGAAAAAACCCCTGCTGATCCGCCAGGCCATCCCTGACTTCGAAAGCCCGATCGACGCCGACGAACTGGCCGGCCTCGCCTTGGAAGAGGAAGTCGAGTCGCGCCTGGTGATCGAGCATGGCGAACGCCCATGGGAGCTACGTCGCGGTCCGTTCGCCGAAGACACCTTCAGCACCCTGCCTGAGCGCGAGTGGACCCTGCTGGTACAAGCGGTCGACCAGTTCGTGCCGGAAGTGGCCGATCTGCTGGAGCAGTTCCGCTTCCTGCCGAGCTGGCGCATCGACGACGTGATGATCAGTTTCGCTGCGCCGGGCGGCAGCGTGGGTCCGCACTTCGACAACTACGATGTGTTCCTGCTGCAGGCCCAGGGCAAGCGCAACTGGAAGATCGGCCAAATGTGCAGCTCCGAAAGCCCGCTGCTGCAACACGCCGACCTGCGCATCCTCGCCGAATTCGAAGAAAGCGCCGAGTGGGTACTGGAACCGGGCGACATGCTCTATCTGCCGCCACGCCTGGCACACTTCGGTATCGCTGAAGATGACTGCATGACCTACTCGGTAGGTTTCCGTGCACCGAGCGCCGCTGAAGTCCTGACCCACTTCACCGACTTCCTCAGCCAGTACCTGACCGACGAAGAGCGCTACACCGACGCCGACGCCCAACCAGCCGGCGACCCGCACCAGATCCAGAGCGACGCCCTCGACCGTCTCAAGAGCCTGCTGGCCGAGCACATGAGCGACGAGCGCATGCTGCTGACCTGGTTTGGCCAGTTCATGACCGAGCCGCGCTACCCGGAACTGGTTACCGGACCGGAAGACCTGTCGGAAGAAGACGTGGTGAACAGCCTGGAAGACGGTGCCGTGCTGATTCGCAACCCGAGCGCGCGCCTGGCCTGGTCGGAAGTGGACGACGACCTGCTGCTGTTCGCCAGCGGCCAGAGTCGCTACCTGCCGGGCAAACTGCGCGAGCTGCTGAAGCTGATCTGCGCCGCCGACGCGCTGCACATCGAGAACCTCAGCCCATGGCTGGCGGACGAAGATGGCCGCGACCTGTTGTGCGAACTGGTCAAACAAGGAAGCCTGGGGTTTGCCGATGAATAAAATTCACGTAAGTGTCGCGGACTGGCAAAAGGATATCGCCGAGATTCGGCGCATTCGTGAAGCGGTATTTATCGCCGAACAATCGGTCCCACCAGAACTGGAGTGGGACGCAGACGACGCAGATGCAGTGCATTTCCTCGCATACGAGGGCGACTTCCCGATTGGCACCGCTCGCCTGTTGCCCAGCGGCGAGATCGGTCGCGTGTCGGTCCTCAAGGACTGGCGCGGGCTGAAGGTCGGCGACAAGCTGATGGAAGCCGTGATTGGCGAGGCCGAGAAACGCGGCCAAACCAAACAGTTCCTCAGCGCGCAGGTCTATGCGGCACCGTTCTATGAGCGACTGGGCTTCAAGATCACCAGCGAGGAATTCCTGGAAGTCGGGATTCCGCATGTCGACATGGTGCGCGGGGCAAGCCCGCTCGCCACGACAGACTTGCCCACTACAGCAGGCTTGATCCTCACTAAACTTGCGACCTGCCAGGCCGACAAACTGGCACTATCAAGCCTAAATGACTCGCAGAGATAACGGACATGTCCCTTCGCACCCTGCTCACCGCTCTCCTCCTGACCGCCAGTTGCACGGCATTGGCCGACACCGAAGTCGTCAACCTGAGCAACCGTACCAGCGCCGACCTGCTGCCCGTGGCGCAGAACTTCATCGGCAAGGACGGTACCGTCAGCGCCTACGGCAACCAACTGATCGTGAATGCCGCCCCCGGCAAGATCCAGGACCTGCGCGCCCTGCTCGCCCAACTGGACACGCCGGCCAAACGCCTGCTGATCACCGTCGATACCAATGAAAACAACCAGCAGAACAGCGGCGACAGCCAGACGCGCATCATCAGCTACGGCACCGCCAGCCGCGAGGGCGGCATCCAGCAGATCCAGGCCAGCGAAGGCGTACCCGCGTTGATCCAGGTCGGCCAGAGCGTCCCCCTGACCACCACGCAGCCCGATGCCTACGGCCGCCCGCAGAACCAGACCCAGTACCGCAACGTCACTCAGGGCTTCTACGTCACCGCCAGCGTCACCGGCGACACCGTGCACCTGGCGATCAGTACCAACCGTGACCGCATGAACCAGGAACGTGCCGATGTAGTGAACGTGCAAAGTACCGACACAACCGTCAGCGGCCGCCTGGGCGAATGGATCCCCCTGGCCGGCATCAACCGTGAGACCCAGGCCGATAAATCCTCCACAACCCGCAGCTACTCTACTCAGGGCCGTGACGACCTGACTTTGCGGGTTAAGGTCGACACCCTGAACTGAAGCACCAAAAACTGACTGACGAGTCGTATTAGACTAAAGATGTAGTGCTATAAAAAAAGCACTACAAAACATTTGACGATCCAAAAAAGCCTGTGCATGATGGCCTCGCTCCCGCTAATCAGGGGCCCTGGCAAGGGCCTTCGGATCGACGCTCCAAGCTACCCACCCGAGCCGATTCGTGTCTGTACCGCCCACAAGGTGTGTTTGACGAGGTTGCGACTGGAACGAAGTTGTCCCGAGGGACGGAAGCTAACCAGGTAACCCGGCTACACACTGATGGATCGTACAAAGGCCCACGATGCCCGAAGACCGTTCGCAGTTCGCCCTTACCTGCTCAACTCCCCCCTTGAGCCATCGTTCATCCCGTCGCCATCCCCGCCGAACTTGACTTGAACACCCAAGCTTCTGGTCAGCGAGCAGCCACAACCACGCATTCACTACGTGGCTGGCAAATGGAATTTTCCACCTAGACCTATGCGACGAGGTTTTCCCCCATGGCACTGACACGCGAACAGCAAATTGCAGCCCTTGAAAAAGACTGGGCTGAAAACCCACGCTGGAAAGGCGTAACCCGCGCTTATTCCGCTGCTGACGTCGTCCGCCTGCGTGGCTCGGTTCAACCTGAGCACACCTTTGCAAAACTCGGCGCCGAGAAGCTGTGGAACCTGGTGACCCAGGGCGCCAAGCCTTCCTTCCGTCCCGACAAAGATTTCGTCAACTGCATGGGCGCCCTCACTGGCGGCCAGGCAGTCCAACAGGTAAAAGCCGGTATCCAGGCGATCTACCTGTCCGGCTGGCAAGTGGCAGCGGACAACAACTCCGCTGAATCCATGTACCCCGACCAATCGCTGTACCCGGTGGACTCCGTACCGACCGTGGTCAAGCGCATCAACAACTCGTTCCGTCGTGCCGACCAGATCCAGTGGAAAGCCGGTAAAGGTCCTGGCGACGAAGGCTACATCGACTACTTCGCACCGATCGTGGCTGACGCCGAAGCCGGTTTCGGCGGCGTACTGAACGCCTACGAGCTGATGAAGAGCATGATCGAGGCTGGCGCCGCCGGCGTGCACTTCGAAGACCAACTGGCCTCGGTGAAAAAATGCGGCCACATGGGCGGCAAGGTACTGGTGCCGACCCAGGAAGCCGTACAGAAGCTGACCGCTGCCCGCCTGGCGGCTGACGTTGCCGGTACACCGACCATCATCCTGGCCCGTACCGACGCCAACGCCGCCGACCTGCTGACATCGGACTGCGACCCGTACGACCAACCGTTCGTCACTGGCGAACGCACCCAGGAAGGTTTCTACAAAGTACGCGCCGGTCTTGACCAGGCGATCGCCCGTGGCCTGGCCTACGCGCCGTACGCCGACCTGATCTGGTGCGAAACCGCCAAGCCGGACCTGGCTGAAGCCCGTCGCTTTGCTGAAGCGATCAAAAAGGAATACCCGGACCAACTGCTGTCCTACAACTGCTCGCCTTCCTTCAACTGGAAGAAAAACCTGGACGACGCGACCATCGCCAAGTTCCAGCGCGAACTGTCCGCCATGGGCTACAAGCACCAGTTCATCACCCTGGCCGGCATTCACAACATGTGGCACAGCATGTTCAACCTGGCGCACGACTACGCCCGCAACGACATGACCGCCTACGTGAAGCTGCAAGAGCAAGAGTTCGCTGACGCCGCCAAGGGCTACACCTTCGTGGCTCACCAGCAGGAAGTGGGTACCGGCTACTTCGACGACATGACCACCGTGATCCAGGGCGGCACCTCGTCCGTGACCGCACTGACCGGCTCGACCGAAGAAGAACAGTTCCACTGAGTGCATGAGCACACGGCCATCGCGGACCCGATAAAGAGCTAACCGCAGTGCCGCACGATCTGACGCCCCGACTGGTTCGGGGCGTTTTTTTGCCTGAGCGATCCGCCCCGGGTCAATGAGCCCCCAAATGTGGGAGGGGGCCTGCCCTGATGCCTGTCAGTCCAGAAGGAGCACCCTAACTGTGGCGAGCGGGCTTGCCCCGCGCTGGGCTGCGAAGCTGCCCCATTACAGGCGATGTGTTTTCAACTGACACACCGCGGTGCCTGGTTTTGGGGCC
>NZ_JBMDIS010000069.1:0-35555 GCF_057808775.1 Pseudomonas sp. FG86
GACCTTCGGGTTATGAGCCCGACGAGCTACCAGACTGCTCCATCCCGCGTCTGTGTGTCGGCATTCTACAGAGGAACGCGGGTGTGTCAACCTGTGAATTGAAGAAAAGCGCTTGTGGTTCAATTGCTTAGCTCTCCAAGCGCGTAGCTCGGTACGCTCGGGCCCAGTCTGGCTGAGGGTTTCAGCTCTATTGGGTGGACAATTTCGATTGAAAAAATAAATTCACCTTGGATTTTTCCTACCGCTCAGACGGAAGAATCAAACTACTGGTGCTATATACAGGGGTGAGTGCGATACTGGCCACCCGTTGAACTACACCCTTTATATGACGCAGCGCAAAATCATCCACGTCGACTGTGATTGCTTCTACGCCGCCATCGAGATGCGCGATGACCCGAGCCTGGCGCAAAAGCCGCTGGCGGTAGGGGGCGCGGCCGATCGGCGTGGTGTGATTGCCACCTGCAACTACGAAGCGCGGGCCTATGGCGTGCGCTCGGCGATGTCCTCTCACCATGCCCTGAAGCTCTGCCCGGACCTGACCATCGTCAAGCCGCGCATGGATGCCTATAAAGAAGCGTCGAAGGAAATCCAGACGATCTTTCGCGACTACACCGACCTGATCGAACCGCTGTCGCTGGATGAAGCCTACCTGGATGTCTCTGACAGCCCGCACTTTGGCGGCAGTGCCACGCGTATCGCCCAGGACATTCGCCGCAGGGTTTCCAACCAACTGCACATCACCGTGTCCGCCGGGGTGGCGCCGAATAAATTCCTGGCCAAGATCGCCAGCGACTGGAAGAAACCCAACGGCCTGTTCGTGATCACCCCCGACCAGGTCGAAGACTTTGTCTCCCAGTTGCGCGTGAGCAAGCTGCATGGCGTTGGCAAGGTGACGGCGGACAAGCTTGCGCGCCTGGGCATTGAAGACTGCTTGCAGTTGCGCGAGTGGAACAAGCTGGCACTGGTACGCGAATTTGGCAGTTTTGGTGAACGGCTGTGGAGCCTGGCCCGTGGGATTGATGAGCGGGCGGTGCAGAATGACAGCCGCCGGCAATCGATCAGTGTGGAAAATACCTATGATGTTGACCTGCCAGATCTCTCAAGTTGCCTGGCGAAACTCCCCGAATTGATGGAAACCCTGGCCGGGCGCATGGCGCGCATCGACAGCAGTTACCGCGCGGGCAAGCCGTTCGTGAAGGTGAAGTTTCATGACTTTACCCAGACCACGCTGGAGCAGGCCGGGGCAGGGCGGGACCTGGAGAGTTATCAACAACTGATGACCCAGGCATTCAATCGCGGTGGCAAACCGGTGCGGTTGCTGGGGATTGGGGTGCGGTTGCTCGACCTGAGTGGTGGCAACGAACAGTTAGAGTTCTCTTGGTAGAAACCGGGAACAAAATGTGGGGGGGTCAAGCGTACATCGCCTTCTGTAGGAGCGAGGGGGACGCCTAGTTCTTGCTCGCGAAGAACTCACAGGCCCCGCGTTGATTCAGGAAACACGCGTTATCGTTGAGGTTCTTCGCGAGCAAGCTCGCTCCTACAAAAAAGCCTTAACTGAATGGCATTCGGGCTTGCCCTCACACATTTAGATCTAAGCGTTTCCGAAGTATCAGCGTGCGCCGGGATCCGCCACCAAGCGCCCCGCATCCTTGGTCAGCGCTTGCAGGAATTCCTGTTGCAACTCCGGATCATTGCGGGTCAGTTCAATCAGGCTTTGTTCCAGCTCGCTGGCTTCTTCTTCCAGGCCCAGTTCCGACAGGCGCTTGACCCGATGCACCCATTGGCTGACTTCGTCATCTTCCAGGTCGTCGTAGATCAGGGCATGCGCTTCCAGCAGCTTGCCGCGCAGGGTGTTGCTGATCGCCAGGGTCGAGTCCGAATGCACGTCGTCCTGGCCATCTTCCACGCTGATCTTCAAGGTCGTGATGCGGTTCAAGTCCTGCTCGGCGAACGGGCTGTCCAACAGGTTCAGGCGCAGCACGCCATTACGGTCGGTGGTCAGCTCATGCACTTGCCGGCCGGCGGTGACCTGTACCGGACGCTCGCTCCAGGGCAGGCTCGAATATTCCACACGCTTGTCGCGCTGGACTTCATCAATACCCGCCAGGTTCTGTTGCGCACGGCCATGGGATTGCACGTTCATGAACGGGTTGAGCCCGTCCACGCCGTAGGTCAGCCAGTCATGGGTCATGCTGGTGGGCAAGTGCCCCAGGGCAAAGATATTCGCCACGTTCGCGCCCGCGCCCGCCACAAGGGCAACTGCTCCCAAGGGCATCTCATAGAGTTTGCGCCAGGGTTGGTAAGGGGTGTAGCGGTCGTAACGACGGGTGACTTCGAACTCGGTGACCTCGAAGGTCTTCTGCTCATGAATGCGAACCCGGCGTTGCGGCAGCTCCAGCACTTTGGGTTCGCCGACATCGATCTGCAGGCTGTGGTCGAGCAATTTCCGCTCGACCCGCTCCTCGTGCTCACTGCGTTGCGACATCTGGTTGGCGCAGCCGCTGACAAGCAGGGCGCCGCACAAGGCGGCGCCCCCCAGGGCTCTGGTGTTTCGCTTGAACATGACTTCTCTTGATCTGGTTTTCAGCGACGAATACGCGCCTGGAGGAAAGACAGCACGTCAGCCACCGGCAACGGTTGGGCTTCGGCTTCGGTCCGGCTCTTGTATTCGAGATTGCCATCGGCCAGGCCGCGGTCACTGACCACGATCCGGTGCGGGATGCCAATCAGTTCCATATCGGCGAACTTGATGCCCGGGCTGGTTTTCTTGTCGCGGTCGTCCAGCAACACTTCAAAACCGGCTGCCGTCAGTTCGGCATACAGTTTGTCGGTGGCTTCGCGGACTTGCTCGGTTTCATAGCGCAGCGGCACCAGGGCCACCTGGAACGGCGCCAGGGCGTCACTCCAGATAATGCCTTTCTCGTCGTTGTTCTGCTCGATCGCAGCGGCAACCACGCGCGAAACGCCAATGCCGTAGCAACCCATCTCCAGGGTGATCGGCTTGCCGTTCTCGCCCAGCACTTCGCACTTCATCGCCTTGCTGTACTTGTTACCCAGCTGAAAGATATGCCCGACTTCGATGCCGCGTTTGATTTCCAGGGTGCCCTTGCCATCCGGGCTTGGGTCGCCGGCCACCACGTTACGCAGGTCGGCCACGGTCGGTACTGGCAGGTCGCGCTCCCAGTTCACGCCGAAGTAGTGCTTGTCGTCGATGTTCGCGCCGATACCGAAGTCGCTCATCAGCTCGACCGAACGGTCGATGATGATCGGCAGTGGCAGGTTCAGCGGGCCCAGGGAGCCGGCGCCGGCGCCAATGGCGTCACGCAGTTCGGCATCGGAGGCCATGACCAGCGGGCTGGCCACGCCAGGTTGCTGGGCGGCTTTGATTTCGTTGAGTTCGTGGTCGCCGCGGATGACCAGGGCGATCAGCTTGCCTTTTTCTTCGGCATGCACGATCAGGGTCTTGATGGTCTTTTCAATCGGCAGATTGAATTTTTCCACCAGGGCCGCAATGGTCTTGGTCTCCGGGGTGTCGACCAGGCGCAGCTCTTCTGCCGGGGCTGGACGGGACGTTTCCCGTGGCACGGCTTCGGCTTTCTCGATGTTCGCCGCGTAGTCGGAACCGTTGCTGAACACGATATCGTCTTCGCCGGACTCGGCCAGTACGTGGAACTCGTGGGAGCCGGCGCCGCCGATGGAGCCGTTGTCCGCTTCAACCGGGCGGAATTTCAGGCCCAGGCGCGTAAACACGTTGCAGTAGGCGGTATGCATGCGGTCGTAGGTGACCTGCAAGGAAGCCTGGTCGGCGTGGAACGAATACGCGTCCTTCATGATGAACTCGCGGCCACGCATCAAGCCGAAGCGTGGGCGGATTTCATCACGGAATTTAGTCTGGATCTGGTACAGGTTGAGGGGCAGCTGCTTGTAGCTGCTCAACTCGTTGCGCATCAGGTCGGTGATCACTTCTTCGTGGGTCGGGCCCGCACAAAAGTCGCGGCCATGCCGATCCTTGAAGCGCAGCAACTCAGGGCCGTACTCTTCCCAGCGCCCGGATTCCTGCCACAACTCGGCCGGTTGGGTGCTCGGCATCAACACTTCCAGAGAGCCGGCGGCGTTCATTTCTTCGCGAACGATCGCTTCGACCTTGCGCATCACCTTCAAGCCCATGGGCAGCCAGGTGTACAGGCCGGAGGCCAGCTTGCGGATCATACCGGCGCGCAGCATCAGCTGATGGCTGATCACGACCGCATCGGAAGGCGTTTCTTTCTGTGTGGCGAGCAAATATTGACTGGTACGCATGGTAGGCCGTTGTCGGTTGCTTGAACTTGAAATGACTTGGGATTGTACGGGCGCAAACTGCCGGCGTACAGGCATCAGAATGTTGGGCTGCCTGTAGGAGCGAGCTTGCTCGCGAAGATCGTCAACGATGACGTGGGAAACCGGGATAAACGCGGTGTCTGTGACTTCTTCGCGAGCCAGCTCGCTCCTACAGGGGGAGGCTCTGTCAGTCTTCGGCGGGCGGGCTCAACCGAATGCGCCGATTCTCCTGGTACCAGTGCAGCGCAATCAGCAGCAGCGTCGGTACACCCAGCACGCAGGTGATCAGGAAGAAGTTGTGATAGCCGAACTTCTCTACCATCACCCCCGAATAGCCGCCGATCAGGCGTGGCAGCAACAGCATGATCGAGCTGAGCAACGCATATTGGGTGGCGGAGAACTTGAGGTTGGTCAGGCTCGACAGGTAGGCGACAAACGCCGAGGTGGCCAGGCCCGAGCTGAAGTTATCCAGCGAGATGGTGAAGATCAGCATCTGCAGGTCCGGGCCCATGTCGGCGAGCATCACGAACAGCAGGTTGGTACCGGCCGAGGCGACGCCGCCGATAAACAGGATCGGCAGGATACCGAAGCGCACGATCAGCAGGCCGCCCATGCCGGCGCCGAGCAGGGTCATGATCAGGCCGAAGATCTTGCTGACCCCGGCGATCTGGTCCTTGGTAAAGCCCTGGTCGATGTAGAACACGTTGGCCATTACGCCCATCACCGTGTCGGACATGCGATAGGTGGCGATCAGCCCGAGCAGCAGCAACGCCTGCCAGCGGTAGCGCAGGATAAAGTCGTTGACCGGTGTCAGCACCGGCGCCAGGCCGCGACGGCCCATGGCCGACAGGCACAACGCGGTGAGGGTGATGTACAGGATGGCGCGCAGGAAGGCGCGGTCTTCCATCAGCAATTCCCACAGGCTCACGCCGTGAAACAGCACGCTGGCGAAATCGGTGTTGTATAGCTGGGTGAACATGGCCGGTACCGACACCAGCAGCACGATCAGCACGAACACCGACACCAATTGATGCACGAAACTGTAGCGCCCCGCCTGCAACTGGGTGCGCAATGGCACATTGGGTTCGCGCATGAACAGGGTGGTCAGCAGCGCCGGGATCATCAGCACGCCGAACAGGACATAGGTGCCGGTCCACGCCGAGTGCTTATAGTTGAAACCGGTGGAGCCGAAGCCTTCGGCGAAGAACAGCGCACCCGCCGTGGCCAGCAGGGCGGCAATGCGATAACCGGACATATAGCTGGCCGCCAGGGCTGCCTGGCGGCTGTCATCGGCGATTTCCAGGCGATAGGCGTCGACCGCGATATCCTGGGTGGCCGATGCAAAGGCGACCACGACCGCAATGGCAATCAGCCAGGACAGGTGTTTCTGCGGGTCGCAGAACCCCATGCCGATCAATCCGAGGATCACCAGCGACTGGGCCAGTACCAGCCAGGAACGACGACGTCCGAGTTTGCCGAGCAGCGGTAGGCGCCATTGGTCGAGCAGCGGCGACCACACCCATTTGAAGGCATACGCCAAACCGATCAGGCTCGCATAGCCGATGGTCTCGCGGGCCACACCGGCCTCGCGCAACCATACTGAAAGCGTCGAGAACACCAACATGTAAGGCAAGCCGGCGGCAAAGCCGAGCAACAACAGCACTAACGTCGAGGGGCTGGCATAGGCGGCGAGCGCGGCGCGCCAGGTTTTACGGGGCATGGGCTGGAGTCTGCCTCAGATTCACGGAAACAAAGCGCGCACTCTAACCGCTGTGCTCTACCGGGCGCCAGCCATGACGCTGAATATCCACGCGATTGTTCAGGATAGTGACACCTTCGCTGCGCAAACGCGCACGTTGCTCGTCGCCTGAGGCACTGCCCACTGGCAGGCTTATCCGACCGCCGGCACCCAGCACCCGGTGCCAGGGCAGGCGAGTGTCCTGCGGCAACTGGCTGAGCGTGCGTCCGACCCAGCGTGCCGCACGCCCCAACCCGGCGAGGTGGGCCAGTTCACCGTAGCTCACCACACAACCTTCGGGTACTTGCGCCAGTGTCAGGTAAAGCGCGGTGCGGCGCATCTCGGCGGGGCTTTGCGGGGTTTCATTGGGTGGGTTCACTGGGGGTATATCCGTTCGGATCCTGGGTCGTTTTGTAAGAAGCGTCTGATAAGTATGCGGATGAGTATTGAACTCAATATAGATCCCCGAGTCAGTCGTAGCTATCTAATACGATAATCGTCCTTTTTCGCCAATCTTGAGCTCCTTAATCGCTTATGTTGCCCAGAACCCTGCTGTGCCTTGCTGTTCTCAGCGCTTCCGCGCCCTTGCTGGCTGATACCGTCTGGTTGAAGAACGGTGACCGCCTGACTGGCAAGATCAAAGTCTTCGACGGTGGCAAGCTGCTGATCCAGACTGACTACGCGGGCGCGATCCCGGTGGACTGGAAGCAGGTGAAAACCCTGGAGAGTGACCAGGAGTTGCTGGTCAAGCAGGATGCCTATACCGGCGAGAAAGCCAAATCGTTAAAGGCCGCCGATGACGGCAAGGTGGTGCTGGCCAATGGCGAGGCGCCCAAGACCGTCGAACTGGCGAGCATCCAGCAGATCATCAAGCCCAAGCCGGTGATCGAAGACCTGGTATGGAAAGGCAATGTCGACATGGCACTGGACTACAGGCGTGCCGAGAAAGACACCAATGACTACGACATCGACTTCAAGACCATCGCGCGCCATGGTCAATGGCGCCACACGGGGCAGGGCGAATACAACCGCGAGTTCCAGGACGACGTCACCACCACCGACAACTGGGCCCTGGAGTACGACCTCGACCGCTTCCTGACCGAGCACTGGTTCTGGCAGGGGCGCCTGACCTACAAGCGCGACAAGGTTGAAGACCTGTCCCGTCAACGCACCGTGGGCACCGGCCCGGGCTACCAGTTCTGGGATGATGAGCTGGGGGCGTTCTCGCTGGGGTCGCTGGTCAACCGCACCGATTACGAATACTCCGATGGCGGCAAGGACAACTTCTATTCCCTGGCCATGAAGTGGAACTACAACCGCTATCTGGTCGGCAAGACGGTCGAGTTCTTCACCAACGGCGAAGTCGGCAAGCCCATCGGCGGCCCGTCCGAATATTCCCTCGATGCGGAAATGGGCCTGCGCTACAAAGTCACCGAGTGGGCCTCGCTCAACCTCAAGGCTGAACGCGACATTATCAGCGGCGAGTCGGAAAGCAGCTTGAGCAAGACCCGCTACACCGCAGGCTTTGGCGTCGCCTGGTAATCAGCTTGAACCCGCCCGCCGGGGTGCCGCTGGCAACCTGTGCGGATATTGATTACCTTGGGTTGAGATCCATTCCCATAGGCCAGGGCGGCCGAATACCCGAGGAGTCATACGTTGAGCGCGCACGTTGCCAAGAACGCCCGAGAGCTGTTGCTCAAGGAATACCGTGGGGCTCTCTCCACATTGTCCAAGGCCATGCCCGGCTTTCCCTTTGGTTCGGTGGTGCCCTATTGCCTGGACTCCGAAGGCCGGCCGCTGATCCTGATCAGCCGGATTGCCCAGCACACCCATAACCTGCAGAAAGATCCCAAGTGTTCGCTGCTGGTCGGCGAGCGCGAAGCGGATGATGTGCAGGCGGTGGGGCGCCTGACCTGCCTGGCCGAAGCCGAGAAGCTGGAGGAGGGCGCTGCGATTGAAGCGGCGGCCGAACGCTATTACCGCTACTTCCCCGAGTCGGCCAACTACCATAAGGCCCACGATTTCGACTTCTGGGTCCTCAAGCCGGTACGCCATCGTTATATCGGCGGGTTTGGCGCGATTCACTGGGTCGACCAACTGACCTTGGCCAATCCGTTCTTTGGTGCGGCCGAGCGCAGCATGATCGAGCACATGAACAGCGATCACGCCAAGGCTATCGCGCATTACGTCGAACTGGCCGGCCTGCCGAACCACGAGCCTGCGCAACTGGCCGGCATCGACAGCGAGGGCATGCACCTGCGTATCGGCCATGCCCTGTACTGGTTGCCCTTTGCCGAGCCTTGCAACACGCCGACACAAGTGCGCGAGGCCTTGGTTTTATTGGCTCACGCCGAGGTCTGGCCGAAAAAAGCCAGCGCTGAAGCTTGAATTCACGAAATGGCGACGTCATCTAAGGTGGACTGGCAAGGCATTCTTGCGTTGAGGAAACAATTTGATGCGCCCTTTTTTATTGCTCTTTCTGCTGTTCCCGGTGTTGGAGCTGTTCGTATTCGTTCAAGTCAGCGGTGCGATCGGGTTTTTCCCGGCTCTGCTGCTGATCATTCTCGGCTCGATGCTCGGCGTACTGGTACTGCGCGTCGCCGGCCTGGCCACGGCGCTGCGTGCCCGTGAAAGCCTGAATCGTGGTGAATTGCCGGCCCAGACCATGCTCGAAGGGCTGATGATGGCCTTGGCCGGTGGCCTATTGATCCTGCCGGGCTTTATCAGCGATGTGGTCGGCCTGGTCATGTTGCTGCCCTTCACCCGCAAGCTGCTGGCCGGCAAGATGCGCCAGCGCGCCGAAGAGGCTGCGATTCGCCAGCGCGCGTTTGCCGACGACCTGCAACCCCGTGGCGGCCCGGCTCCACGCCAGCCGTTGGGGCGCGAAGGTGATGTGATCGAAGGCGAGTTCGAGCATCGCGACAGCAAATAACCGCTTCACCGACACGGCACCTTCGGGTGCCGTGTTGCTTTTCTGGACTGGCAAACGCAAAAAAATTCATTCCACGCCCCTTGTAATCAGCTGATGCGCCCTTATGTAACGGTCACCGCAAGGTTTCTGGTGGCGACACCAGACAGACTTCCGCGTTTCGCCCAGCGAACCGCGACCGGCACCGCCGGATTTAACCTGCCGGTACTGACACCGGCCGATGAAAAACACAATTAGGAGAGATCGACAATGAGCAAGCTTCGTCCTCTGCACGACCGCGTCGTTATCCGTCGCAGCGAAGAAGAAAAGAAAACCGCTGGCGGTATCGTTCTGCCAGGTTCGGCTGCTGAAAAAGCCAACCACGGTGTGATCGTCGCTGCAGGCCCAGGCAAGACTCTGGAAAACGGTGACGTACGTGCGCTGGCCGTTAAAGTCGGTGACAAAGTCGTATTCGGCCCTTACTCCGGCAGCAACACTGTGAAAGTCGACGGCGAAGACCTTCTGGTTATGGCTGAGAACGAGATTCTCGCCGTTCTGGAAGACTGATTTCCCCGCTCATTTTCCCGTTACTACAAAGTATTTAAGGAATATCGATCATGGCTGCTAAAGAAGTTAAATTCGGCGATTCCGCCCGCAAGAAAATGCTCGTTGGTGTCAACGTCCTGTCTGACGCAGTAAAAGCGACCCTGGGCCCGAAAGGCCGTAACGTGATCATCGAGAAGAGCTTCGGCGCTCCGACCATCACCAAGGACGGCGTTTCCGTCGCTAAAGAAATCGAACTGGAAGACCGTTTCGAAAACATGGGCGCGCAGCTGGTCAAAGACGTTGCCTCCCGTGCCAACGATGACGCAGGCGACGGCACCACTACCGCCACCGTTCTGGCTCAGGCAATCGTCAACGAAGGCTACAAGGCCGTCGCTGCCGGCATGAACCCGATGGACCTCAAGCGCGGCATCGACAAGGCGACCATCGCTATCGTCGCCGAGCTGAAAAAACTGTCCAAGCCTTGCGCTGACACCAAGGCTATCGCTCAGGTAGGCACCATCTCCGCCAACTCCGACAGCTCCATCGGCGACATCATTGCCGAAGCCATGGAAAAAGTCGGTAAAGAAGGCGTGATCACCGTTGAAGAAGGCACTGGCCTGGAAAACGAACTGTCGGTTGTTGAAGGCATGCAGTTCGACCGTGGCTACCTGTCCCCGTACTTCGTCAACAAGCCAGAAACCATGGTTGCCGAGCTGGACAGCCCGCTGATCCTGCTGGTCGACAAGAAAATCTCCAACATCCGCGAAATGCTGCCAGTGCTGGAAGCCGTTGCCAAAGCTGGCCGCCCACTGCTGATCGTTTCCGAAGACGTTGAAGGCGAAGCCCTGGCGACGCTGGTTGTAAACAACATGCGTGGCATCGTCAAAGTTGCAGCCGTCAAGGCTCCAGGCTTCGGCGACCGTCGCAAGGCCATGCTGCAGGACATCGCCGTCCTGACCGGCGGTACCGTTATCTCCGAAGAGATCGGCCTGAGCCTGGAAAGCGCCACCCTGGAAAACCTGGGTAGCGCCAAGCGCGTGACCATCTCCAAGGAAAACACCATCATCGTTGACGGTGCTGGCGTAGACCAGGACATCCAGTCGCGTATCACTCAGATCCGCGCCCAGGTGGCCGAAACTTCCTCCGACTACGACCGTGAAAAACTGCAAGAGCGTCTGGCCAAGCTGTCCGGCGGCGTTGCAGTGATCAAGGTTGGCGCGGGTTCCGAAGTTGAAATGAAAGAGAAGAAAGCCCGCGTTGAAGACGCCCTGCACGCAACCCGCGCAGCCGTTGAAGAAGGCGTGGTACCTGGCGGTGGCGTTGCGCTGATCCGTGCTCTGGAAGCCCTGACTGACCTGACCGGCGACAACGCTGACCAGAACGTCGGTATCGCTGTGCTGCGTCGTGCTGTTGAAGCACCGCTGCGTCAGATCGCTGCGAACTCCGGCGACGAGCCAAGCGTAGTGGTCAACGAAGTCAAGAACGGCAAAGGTAACTACGGTTACAACGCTGCGACTGGCGTGTATGGCGACATGATCGAAATGGGCATCCTGGACCCTACCAAGGTGACTCGTTCCGCGCTGCAAGCGGCATCCTCCATCGGCGGTCTGATCCTGACCACCGAAGCAGCGATCGCTGATCTACCGAAGAAAGAAGGCCAGGCTGGCGGCGGTATGCCAGACATGGGCGGCATGGGTGGCATGGGCGGCATGATGTAAGCCAGCCTTACCCGGCTAATAAAAACCCCGCCTGCAGCGATGCAGGCGGGGTTTTTTATGGCCCTCAGGAAACGCCGGCGGTTGAGTGAATATGCCGGTCTACGGATTCACTGCCTGAGTATTTGCCGCCTCAACGCGTGATGGCCGATAGAGCAACAGGCAGTACAGCCCCAGGCAGATCAGCCAGCAGAAAATCGCCGTCCATACGTTATGGGAAAAGAAGTGCGCGCCTTGCAGCATGCGGCTCACTGAAAAAACGCTACCCAGCGCAACAGCAAAGATGAACGCCTTGCGCGCCATCCGCGGTCGCCGATCCCGTAGTGCAAAGAACCAGGCGAACAGGGCAAACCCGGTAGCCGCATGACCGCCCGGCCAGCAGCGCCCGGGTTTGTCGGTGGGTGGGCGTGGGCTGAGCAGTTCGCTATAGGTTTCCTGGCCGCCGAATTCCTTGAGGCTCCAGGGGCACTGTACGGCAGTGATGGTTTTCAACGGCGAGACGAAGGCGGTGGCCAGGCCCAGGGACAGCACCAGGCACACCAGCTCGCGGCGGTACGGCTTGAGCCGTTGCAGGATGAACGTGCCGATAAGCCCCAGAATTGCCAGCACTGAAAACAGGATCACCAGCTGTTTAGCGCGGTCATGCAGGACGTCTTCGAGGAAGAAGCTGTAGCGGCCGATGAAGCCGCCGTCCGCCGCGTTGTAGAAGCGCTTGGCGAGGTCCATGTCCAGCGATGTCAGCTCCAGCAACAGCATCAGGAGCGCAGCCACGGCGGGGATGCCCAGGCACAGCCAGAAATTGAGAGGTTTGGAAACCGGCACTGCAGAGGTGGATGGCATGGTGAACCCTGGAAAAAAGTCCCGTACTCAGCGGTACGGGACGTTTTGGTTAGCGCGTGCTCAGTGCCGGGGCCTCGTCCTTGGGTGCCCTCCAGCCCAGCAACTGTTGTTTGAAACCGTAGCTCGCGGCCTGGTAGTAGGTAATCGCGCGCTGGATCAGCGGATCATCACTGCCGACCCGCAGTTCCTGGCTCTCACCCAGGGCCTGGTCGTGGCGGCGCAGGCCCTGGCGTGGGCTGAGGATCGCCAGGTCCTTGCCGTCGAATAACCCCAGGTGCTGGTAGTTGCCGACCACTACCCGAGGTGGCAATGGGTTGTCTTGCAATAGGTTACGGCCGAAGAAGGTTGACTCGTAGCTCAGGTTGATCAGGCCCAGCAGGGTTGGCGCGAGGTCGATCTGGCTGGCCAGTTGCGCGTTTTCCCGGGCGTCGATCAGCTTGGGTGCATAGATGAACAGCGGAATCTGGTAGTTGGTGATGGGCAGGTCTTCCTTGCCCGCGCTGCCGGCGGTGTGGTCGGCGACGAACACGAAGATGGTGTTATCGAACCAGGGTTTCTGGCGTGCAGCTTCCAGGAACTGGCCGATGGCGTGGTCGGTGTACTTCACTGCGCCGTCGCGGCCATTGCCGGATTTGATATCGATGCGCCCGTCCGGGTAGGTGTAGGGGCGATGGTTGGAAGTGGTCATCAGTTGCAGCAAGAACGGCTGTTGCTTGGCGTAGTCGGCATCAGCCAGCTTCAAGGTTTGTTTGTAGAGGTCCTCGTCCGCCATGCCCCAGGCGTTTTTGAAGGAGATTTCCGACTCGGGCACGCTGCTCTGGTCGACCACACGATAACCGTTACCGCTGAAGAATGCGTTCATGTTGTCGAAGTAGCCACGGCCGCCGTAGACAAACACGCTGTCATAACCGATGGCACTGAGCTGCTGGCCCAGGCTGGCGAAACCGCTTTCACGGCCAATGCGCTTGACGATAGAGCGCCCGGGCGTCGGTGGAATCGCCAGGGTGATCGCCTCCAGGCCTCGGTCGGTACGGGTACCGGTGGCGTAGAAGTTATTGAAATACAGGCTTTGTTGGCGCAGTGCATCGAGGTTGGGCGTAAGGTTGCGCCCGTCGCCATTGCTGCCCATGTACTTGGCGCTGAAGCTTTCAATGGTCACCAGCACGATATTGGGTTTGCGCAACGTGCCTGGGTTGGTGATGGCGCGGCGGACATCCAGCGGGTCCTGGCCGACAAAACGGGCATTCGGTTCGCTGAGTTCGGCGCGCAATTGCTTGGCCACCACGTCGGTCGACAGGCTTTTATAGAACTGCGAGTAATCCAGCTCGTTGTTACGGAACGCGGCGAAGAACTGATAGGGGCCATTGCTCGCCAGTTCGTTCATGTAGGCATTGCCGCCCTGGGCGCGTGGGCTGTCCTGGCTGATCAGTTGCAGGCTCAGACCGGCGACGACCAGCAACGCCAGGGCATTCAGCAGGCGGCCACGCATCGGCGGCAGTGGTGCGTTCAGCGCGGCATTGAACGGTTTGCGCAAGGCCAGGCTCAGCACGATGGCGAGCATTGCCAGCAAGCTGAGCAACTTGCCGATCGGGTAGGACTCCAGCAGGTTATTCAATACCTCGTTGGAATACACCAGGTAGTCGACGGCGATAAAGTTGAAGCGCACGCCGAATTCATCCCAGAACAGCCATTCGGCCACTGAGGTAAACAGCATTGCAAACACGCTGATGGTGAGCACCGCTTGCAGGAACCAACGGTGACCGCGGCGACGCCACAGCGCCGGTGGGCACAGCAGCAGGTACAAGCCCAAGGGCAGGGCGGCGTAGGTCAGGAAACCCAGGTCGTACAGCAAACCCACGCCGAATACCGGCAGCAGATTGCCGCCGACTTCATCCAGGTGAGTGGCGAGCAGCACACTGCGTGTGAGCAGGAAAATAACCAGCCAGGTACCCGTTACCAGCAGCAGATAGCGCATAGGCGCTGTTTTGAGAAACCCCATGTCATCTTCCTTATATCAATGGGTGGCGATCTTCGGCCTGACACTGTAGTCAGTTTGTGAAGCTATAGTGAAAAACTCGTTGGTTTATTTAATCGGTTGAAAACCTTTATCGACGCGCCCCTCAGCTCTATCCCTGCGTCCCACTTGGCCTTAAGCTGCGCGAGCCAACACGGTCGTCACGAAAGTACGGAGACACTGCCCATGCGAATTTTATTGGTTGAAGACAACCGCGATATCCTGGCCAACCTGGCGGATTACCTGGGCCTCAAGGGCTACACCGTGGACTGCGCGCAGGACGGTTTATCGGGCCTGCACCTGGCCGCCACCGAGCATTACGACCTGATCGTGCTCGACATCATGCTGCCTGGCATCGATGGCTACACCTTGTGCAAACGCCTGCGCGAAGACGCGCGGCGTGATACGCCGGTGATCATGCTCACCGCCCGTGACCAGCTGGATGACCGGCTGCAGGGCTTCAAGTCCGGCGCCGATGACTATCTGCTCAAGCCGTTCGCCCTGTCGGAGCTGGCTGCACGCATTGAAGCTGTGCTGCGCCGTGCCCAGGGTGGTGGGCGGCGGGCCCTGCAGGTGGCCGACTTGCATTACGACCTCGATACCCTGGAAGTCACCCGCGAAGGGCGCCTGCTCAAACTCAACCCGGTGGGCCTGAAGCTGCTGGCGGTATTGATGCAGAAAAGCCCTCACGTGCTGCGTCGGGAAATTCTCGAAGAAGCGCTGTGGGGCGACGATTGCCCGGACAGTGACAGCCTGCGCAGTCACGTCCACCAGTTGCGCCAGGTGATCGATAAACCGTTCGCCAAGCCATTGCTGCAAACCGTGCACGGCGTGGGTTACCGCCTGGCCGAGGGTCGTGATGGAGTTTAAGCAGAGCCTTGCCCAGCGCATCATCATCGCCTTTGCCTTGATGAGCGCATTGGTAGCGGGGGCCTTCGCCATGGGCATCGTCGCGACGGTGCACCTGGTGGAAGAGAAGCTGATATCGGCTGGCCTGGGCGGCGATCTGCAGCGCCTGCTGCTGATGGACAGCGTCGAAGACTGGAGCCACCGACCCGAGCCGGACCAGCTGTTCTATTTCAGCGGCGGGCGCGGGGACTTTGAGCTACCCAAGGACCTGCGGCACCTGGAGCCGGGGTTCCATGAAGTGTTCCGCGAGGCGCTGTCGTATCACGCCATGGTCGAAGTGGTGGATGGCCGGCGCTATGTGCTGCTGCAAGACCAGAGTGACTTCGAGGAACGTGAGCGCGTGTTGTTTGCCGTGGTGCTGGTGGGCTTCGTGCTCAGCCTGGCACTGGCAGTCTTCCTGGGCTGGGTGTTGGCCCGCAAGGTCATGGCCCCGGTGGTGCGACTGGCGCGCCAGGTTCGCCATCGCGACCAGTTGCTCGGCCTGGCGCCGCCCTTGGCGCCGGATTATGCCGCCGATGAAGTGGGCGAGTTGGCAGTGGCCTTTGATGCCACGTTGGGCCGTCTGCGCCAGGCATTGTCCCGTGAGCAGTTGTTCACCAGCGATGTCAGCCACGAGTTGCGCACACCCTTGATGGTACTGGCCAGTTCCTGCGAACTGCTGTTGGAAAACCCGGCCATCGACCAGCGCGGCCGTAACCAGGTGCTGCGCATCGCACGGGCCTGTGAAGAAATGCGCGAGCTGGTCCAGACCTTCCTGATGCTGGCGCGTGCCCAGCACAACGATGCCACCATGTCGCCGCGGGTGACCCTCACCCAGGTGGCGGACGATTTGCTGGGCATCTGGCGCGAACCTATCGAGCAAAAGGGGCTGGAGCTGATCTATCAACCGGGCAACCCCCTGGACACCCGCTACAACACCACCTTCCTGCACGCGGTGATGGGCAACCTGTTGCGCAACGCCCTGCATTACACCGAACGGGGCTTTATCCGCCTCACGCTGGAGCCCAGTGGTTTCGTGGTGGAGGATTCCGGTGTCGGCATTCCCGAAGACAAGCGCGAGGCGATGTTCGAGCCTTTTGTGCGTGGCAGCGAGAAGCGCGGCGAAGGCCTTGGCCTGGGCTTGTCCCTGGTGCAGCGCATCTGTGAGAACCAGGGCTGGAGCGTCAGCCTGAGCACCATGGAACCCAACGGTTGCCGCTTTCATGTCGAGTTGAGCCAGGTCAAACCTTGACCGCCCACCCTGCCGCTATGCTGCGGCAGATTCCCCGCTGTTCGGCGAAGATGGCCCCGTGCTACTGACTGTATCTGTAAAATTTTGAAATGTATGAGATTGGACAGGACAAGTTTTTCACACTTGGTTGACCTGTTGATCACAGTTAGCTGCCTAAGGTTGTAGGCATCAGTAACTGGAGATCAGCGATGCCTACCCCGATCAAGCTCGAATTTTCTGAAAAATACGACGATCAGCACGCGCAGAATTATTTGCTCAAGCATCAGGACAATTTGGCTCGCCGGTTGTCCCACAAACGTGACGAGCAATTGGCGCGCGGCGCACTGGCCATGGCCGGTGAACCGGGTCTGGTCCTGGACTTGCCTTGCGGGGCTGGGCGCTTCTGGCCGCTGCTGGCCGAAAAACCCAACCGCGTGATTATCGGTGCCGACAATTCGGAGTCGATGTTGAAGGTCGCGATGCACGCGCAACCGGCGGACGTGGTCAAACGGGTACGCCCCTTGCAGACATCTGCCTTCGATATCGATTTACCCGATAACTCGGTCGATAGCATCTTCTGTATGCGCTTGATGCATCACATTGGTGATCCTGAGCACAGGCTGGCGATACTGCGCGAATTTCAGCGTGTAACCCGCGACAGCGTGATCATTTCGCTGTGGGTGGATGGCAACTTCAAGGCCTGGAAACGTAAGCGTGCCGAAGTAAAACGTCGTAAGAAAGGTGAGCAGGAAGGTTACCAAAACCGGTTTGTGTTACCGGCTGCTACTGTCGAAGCAGAGTTTGAGCAGGCCGGCTTCCGTGTTCAGGAATCCCTGGACTTCATCCCGCTCTACGCCATGTGGCGGGTGTACGTATTGCGCAAGAGGTAACAGGATGGCAGTTGAGTGCGTAGCAGGCAGTCACGTAGCTCCCGAAGAGCGATTTGATTATTTCTGGCGCCAACAGGGCGAATGGGTCGAAGAGCCCAATCGTCGGCGCGGTGGTGAAAGTGGTGTGCAGCGGGTGATGGGCCCCAATGGGCGCTTGCTCTACAGCAAACGTCAGACCGGGCATATCTACCGCAGTTGGCTGCATCCTTTTGGACGTCCCACCGTGTTGCGCGAGCGCGATGCCCTCAAGGGCCTGCGTTCGCTGAATGTGCGCGTACCGGAAATGGTCTTCTGCGAGGCACGTCGTGATCCGGAGCACCAATGGAAGGCATTGTTGGTGACCGCTTCGCTGGACGGCTTCGATGAAATCGAAAAGTGGTACGCCGCAGGTGGTCGTGAACAGTACGGCGAAGGAGTCCATGAGCGCCTGCTCAAGGAAGTGGCGACGACCCTGGCACGCATGCACAAGGGGCGCTGGCAACATGGTTGCCTGTACATCAAGCACATTTTTGCGCGGGTCACCGGCGAAGGCGACTCGGCCACCGTGGAAGTGGCGTTGCTGGATTTTGAAAAGTGTCGCCAGCGCCTGACCGCCTATCGGGCAGCGTCCCACGATATGCTGCAATTGCGCCGCCATTCGTCGTGGAGCGATAGCGACTGGGAAAAACTCAGCTACTTTTACGAGACGGCGTTTGGCAGCGCTATCAAGGGTTTAACCAAATGAAGCTAGAAATAGCACGAGGTCTGTTCCTGGTGGGGGCATTGGGCATTGCAGCCTTGGCCCTGGTCGTCTGGGAACAACCTCGCACACAAGTACTCAGCGCGGTGCAAAGCGGCGGGCAATGCCTGTTGCCGCGCGTCGCCAAGGCGAGTGTGGCGGTCAAGCCTGACCACGAGTTACTGCTGTTTATGTTTGGAATGTCTCAAGGGATGAGGCCGCAAAGTTGAAACGATTGAAACCCCCGGAAAGGGCCTTGCGATGCGAGGCCCTTTTTTTTGGGGTGTGCCCCAGGCATGGCGCGTTGCGCGAAGCACAACCAGCTTGGCTGTGGTGGTGCTTCGACGGCGCTATGAAGTGGTACCCGCGGTTGGCGGCTCTTCACTATCTGCCCGGACTCGAGCTGCATATCCTTGATTGCCCGCGCAATCACCAGACTCAGGTTCACGCCCTTCAAGGCCTTCCGTGTACTCACTGATGGTCAGCGTGGTTGCCTGGGCTGCTCGACGGCCATCGCCACGACGACACTCTCTGGCGGTTTGGGCCTGAAACAGACCGGGATCAGCAGGTAGATAGAAAAGGCCGTGTAATCCGCCTGTGGCAGGGCGATCAGCCGCACCACACCCCCTACGATCAACCTGCGGCGGCATGGCACCTTCCGGTTCCTCGGACGGATTGGGGCCGACGAATCGAAACGTTACTCCGTCTTTCCCAGGGGGGGCCGCTGGCAATGTTGACAGGCCTGGCAGGGGGGCCGGCAGCGCATGGCTGAGTAGCAGCGGCGCTTGAGGAAGGATCTCAAGCCGGCCGTAGCCCCCGAAGGGTGAGGGATACACCGGCAGTGGCAAGATACTGCCGGGTAGCATTCCGGGTTTTGCCAGCAGGGTGTAGATGCAGGGCAGTACAAATAAGGTGAACAGGGTGCCCACGGACATGCCGGTGGCAATCACCAGGCCGATATCGAATCGGCTGACCGCCCCGGCACCGCTGGCCAGGATCAACGGCACGACGCCCAGGACGGTGGCGAGGGTGGTCATCAGAATCGGACGCAGACGCGTCGCGGCGGCTTGTTCGACGGCTTCGCGAATCGTTAACCCCTGCTCTCGGCGCAACTGGTTGGCGAATTCGACGATCAGGATTCCATGTTTGCTGATCAGGCCAATCAGCGTGACCAAGCCTATCTGTGTATAGATGTTCAGGCTCGACCATCCCAGGAACAGGGCGACCAACGCCCCGCAGACCGACAGCGGTACGCTGACCAGGATCACCAGTGGGTCGCGAAAGCTCTCAAACTGGGCCGCCAGTACCAGGCCGATGATCGCCAGTGCCAGGCCAAAGCTGCCCCATAACGCGCCACCTTCCTGAACGAACTGACGCGTGGCGTTGCTGTAGTCAAAGGTAAAACCGGGTGGGGCTTCCTCTTGCGCAATGTCGCGCAGGGTGTCGATGGCGTCGCCCATGCTGACAATCGGGAAACCCGCGATCAGTACTGAGTTCATTTGTTGGAACTGATTGAGCTGGCGTGGTCGTGCTTTCTGTTCGGACACCGTGATCAGCGTGGAGAGGGGCAGCAACTGTCCTTTGGCGTTTTTGACGTAGTAGTGGTTCAGCCAGTCTGGCGTGTTTCGGAACGCTTGTTCGACTTGGGCAATCACTTTGTAATGACGGCCGTCCATGCTGAATCGGTTGATTTCTGTCTCCGCCAGCAGTGTCGACAAGGTCAGCCCCAGGTCTTGCATCGAAACACCCATCTGCGACGCCTTGTTTCGGTCAATGTCGATCACGACTTCTGGCCGGTCGAAGGCTAGGTCGATGTCGACGTAAGCGAATTTTCCTGAGTCGATGGCGCGTTGTTTGACCCGTTCCGCTACATCGAGCAGTGACTGATGATCGCCGGGCGTACTGATCACGAAACCGAAGGGCAGGCCTTCACCGGTGCCCGGTAGGGCGGGCAGGTTGAAGGCAAGTACCTGAAGGCCGGGAATGCTGTCCAGTTTCTCGCGCAACTGTTCCAGTATCTGCATCGAAGTACGCTCACGTTCCCCCCAGGGTTTGAGCAGGAAGCCGCCGATGCCCGATTGCGCGCCGTTCAGGCCGTTGATCTGGAACGACCCCTGATATTCGGCGAGTGTCTCGAACAGCGACGTGAAGTCTTTGGTGTGGGCGTTCAAATAGGCGAGGTTGGAGGCTTGCGGCGCTTGGGTGAGCATAAAGACAACGCCTTTGTCCTCATCCGGCGCCAGCTGTGAAGGCGTGAACATGAGCATCGCCGGGATCAGGAGCATAACGATCAGAGCGAACACCAGTACGACCGGGCGTGCATTCAGCACCTCTTGCAGGAGGCGTAGATAACGCTGTTTCAGGCGTTCGAAAATGCGATCCAGCGTCAGTGCGAACCCTTGGGAAGGCTTCCCCTTGCGTAGCAACAGTGCGCACATCATCGGTGACAGGGTCAGTGCCACGATGCCGGATATCACCACGGCCCCGGCCAGGGTCAAGGCAAACTCCTTGAACAGCGAGCCCGTCAGCCCCTGCAAAAAACCGATGGGGGCATAGACCGCCGCGAGCGTAATCGTCATGGCGATGACCGGGGCGCATACTTCCCGAGCCCCTATGATCGCGGCCTTGAAGGGGGACCAGCCATTTTCAATGTGCCGATGAATGTTTTCCATCACCACAATGGCGTCATCCACCACCAGCCCGATGGCCAAGACCATGGCCAACAGTGTCAGGCCGTTGATGGAGTAGCCCATCAGTTGCATGAAAAACATCACCCCGATCAAGGATAAGGGGATGGTGACGATGGGAATAATCACCGAGCGCAGTGTGCCCAGGAACAGGAACACCACGATCACCACGATCAGTACGGCCTCCAGCAGCGTGGTCACGACTTCGTCGAGGGAGGCTTGGATAAACTGCGTGGAGTCAAAGGCAATATCGGCCGCCAGATCGGGCGGCAGCTGTGATTGCAGCGCGAGAATGAACTCACGCACCTGCTCGCCGAGCTCAAGAGGGTTGGCGTCCGGTGCAGGCTTGATGCTGATATAGGTGGCAGGCATGCCATTGAATGAACTGAAACTGTTGTAGTTTTCCGCCCCGATCTCCACCCGTGCCACGTCACCGAGGCGAACCTGGCTGTCATTCGTACTTTTCAAGGTGATCGCCTCGAAATCCTCGGCCGTGCGCAGCAGCGTATTGGCATGGACGCCGGTGACGACATAGGCGCCCGTGACCTCACCGGCTGTCGACTGCACGTTGTAGCTATTGACGGCCTGGCTCACATCGCTGGCGCTCAAGCCGAAGCCGGCGAGCCTGATGGGGTCCAGCCACAGGCGCATGGCGCGGGTTTGATTGCCGATGATTTCTGCGTCTGCCATGCCGGGCAGCGTCGACAGTCGGGGTTGTACCACCCGTTGCAGGTAGTCGGCGACTTGGGCGCTACTCATCGTATTGCTGGAGAAGCTCAGGTACATCAAGGCGGTCGTATCCGTCGCGACTTTGCTCAGTACCGGGTCTTGCGCCTCGCGGGGCAGTTGGTTGCGCACTTCGTTGATCTTGGCCAGCAACTCGGTAAACAAGCGATCGCTGTCGGCGCCGGTACGGCTGTGCAGAGTAATCACCGAGACATTCTGGCGGCTCGTGGACTTCATGTAGTCGATGCCTTCAGCGCCTGCCAGGCTTTTCTGAAGTGGCTGCGTGACAAGGCTCTGAATAGTTTCGGCGTTGGCTCCCGGGTACAGGGTCGTCACGGTGATCTGGGCATTTTCCATTTGCGGGTATTGGCGCAGGGGTAATTGGTGGTAGGCCTGCAGCCCCAGCAACAGGATCAACAGGCTGACCACCATGGCGAGTACCGGGCGGCGAATAAACAGATCGGTAAATCTCATGGTGCTGCACCGTTGTCGCCAGAGAAGAGCGGCGCGTGCGGCGACAGGTTCCTGTCGGCGCTGACGATGACGGGGGCGCCATGTTTGAGCTTGAGTTGGCCCGCCGTGACCACCTGTTCACCGGGCGCCAGCCCCCTGGTGATGATCACCTGGCCATTGCGCCGCTCGCCGGTCTCTACCGGGCGTTGTTCGGCGGTCAGTACCGTACCGGCGGTTTCAGGGGCCGCCTCGTGTGGCGATACAACATAAACATACTGGCCAGCAGGGCTATAGCTGATTGACTCCTCTGGAACGACGACCTGCGGCGTTGGCTGTGCCAGTTGCACCTGCAAACTGGCGAACATGCCCGGCAGTAAACGGTTGTGCGGGTTGGGCAGGGTCGCCCGGACCCTGACATTCCGGGTACTGTCATCGACGATGGGGTTGATGGCGCTGACCAGGCCAAGGGTGTGCTGCCCGGGGCGTGCAGACACTTCAACCTGTACTGATTGGCCGATTTCAATGAACTGGACCGCTTGCTCGGGTACGTGGAAGTCGACGTAAAGGCTGCTGGTGTCTTGCAGGCTTGCGATCACTGCCGTGCTTTGCAGGTAGTCGCCGATATTGACCTGGCGAATGCCGATGGTGCCACTGAAAGGGGCGGTGATATGTTTCTTTTCCAGCGCCGCGGTGTACTGCTTGACCAGCGCATTGTGTCGATTGAACTCGGAGGAGAGCCGATCAAACTCACCTTTTGAGATCGCCTGACTGTCCACCAGCATCTGGCCGCGCTCGAAATTCTGTCGGGCCAGGCTACGGTTTGCCAGGGCGATGTCCCGCTGGGCCGTCTCCATCTGGTTTTCCAATTGCAACAAGGATTGCCCGGCTGTAACGGCTTGTCCGGACTCGAAATGCACCTGCGTGACGACACCAGGCACTTCGATACTCAGATCGATTCCCTTAAGCGCTTTGAGACTGCCAGCCGCCGGCAGTTGGCGCTGCCAGAGCTGCGTGACGACCGGCGCCACCGATACGCTGGCGGGCGGCTTGGGGGCATTCAGACGTGTCAGTTGTTGGTTGATCCAGAACGCTTTGTAGCCCGCTAGCATCGATACCACGACGAGAACGACACCAAGCATCGCGAGCATGCGGCGGCCAGGCATAGATGGCTCCTTGGGTAACAATGACGAAGGCGTCGATTGTTATTAGGGCCGTAGGGGCGGGTAAGCCGAAAAATCCCCTTTGGATGAAGGGCATATAGCTATCAGAGGAAGGAAGCCTTTCTGCTTCTTGTAGGAATATACCCGCCAGGCAGTGCCGCCAGCGGGTATGTGAGCACTCTGCCGAGAGCGGCGTCAGATCAGGTGGAGATGGTTATCCCAGAGCCCAGCCGGCAACTCCAACGGTTTTGCTAGCAACTCTTGCTGGCGGCAATCGTAAAAGCGGCAACGGCCTTGGCCTGACGTGACGACAAACCCATCCGCCACCGCCCCGACACCGGCGCAGTCCGGCAACGGAGCGTCCAGGCGCAGTTCAGCGCTGTCGATGTCCCAGATAAAGAAGCGGTTACCCCGTGGGGCGGTCAATGCCACCAGGCGCAACTCACTGTGCACCGCGACGCTGGCGGTGTAATGACCCATTGCCTGCAACTGTTCATCCGCCACTGGAAACGCCACGAACGGTTGCCCTGGGCGCTTGATCGCCAGCAACTCGGAACGCTCCTGGGACGGCCCCATGAACTGTTGCCCGGTAAGGACGGTGCCATCACCGGCGATGCCCATATGGCGCACGCTGTTCATCGTCTGCCCGAGGGTTTCCTTGCTGATCAGCGTACCGTCGCGCTGCATCAGCACCAGGCTCGGTTCCATGGCATTGAGGTTCATCTCCACGCGGCTTTCGGCTTCGGTGCGAATGCCGCCGTTGGCGACGACCAGGGTTTCGCCGTCGGGCATCCACGACACCTGGTGCGGGCCGATACCGTGGGTGGATAGCTCACCGCTGTGCACCAGGCGCTCGCCTTCGAACCTGTAGACACCGAGCAGGCCACGGCCGGGGTCGGACGTGTCGTTCTCGGTGGCGTACAACCAGTCGCCGCTCTTGTGGATCACCGCATGGCCATAGAAGTGGCGATTGGCATGGGAGGTGACAGTCTGCAGCAGCGCGCCGTCGCGCAGGTCGATCAGGTAACTCTCGGTGCCCGGGCGACGGGCGACGAACAGCGCTATAGGCAGCGTCGGGTGGTTGATGATGTCGTGGCAGCGCTGGCCGACCTGGGTGGCAAACACCCGCTGGCCGTCCAGGCGATAGCCCACGGCGTAGTGCTTGCCGTCTGCATCATCGCGTGCCGACAGCAGCAGTGGGCCCTTGTCCTTTTGCTTGAACAACGTCCAGCCACCCAAGGTCAATGCGCTGAGCAGCAGGCTCCCCATCGCCAAAGCTTGTCGCCTGAGCATCATCAGTCACCGTCGTTGGCGTTAAAGCCCAGTTGGATGCCCAGCGCCTTGGCCAGTTCGCCTTCGTGCAGGCGGTGGACAACGTTGAGGCTGTCATAGATATCGTTAAGCTGCTGGCGGCCGGCATCATCGGCCAACAGTTCGTTCAGCGTGCGCTGGTTGCTGGCGAACAGTTTCAGGGTCGCGGCATACGCGGCGTCGATCTTGTCGGCCAAGGGTTTCTGCGCTGACGGCAAAAGCCCACGCAGGCCCTTGTTGTCGACCCCGACCCATACGGTCTGGGCGGCGGCCAGGCTGGCTTCCAGGCTTTGCAGGGACGATTGGCTGCGCCACATATCGGCCTGGAACGGTTGCGCAATGCCCTTGGTCTGGCGGCCCATCGGGGTGCCAAGTTTTTTCTTCAGGGTGTCCAGGGCGGTAACCTGCACACGCAACAGGTCGGCGATGGCTTCGTGGGAGTCGGCGTAGCGCTGGTTCGGAAACTTGCTCATCTGCGCGAGCATGCCGTCGGTGCTGTTCCAACTGGCCAGGATCTCTTCGGCCAGGGCTTTCTGGCGCTCGCCAATCGCCACCAACAGCGGGCAGTAACGGGCTTTCTGCGCGTCGTCGGCGAGGTCGGTCTTGGCGTCGTAAAGGATGTATTCATAGGCCGACAGGCCCTGCACCACTACGCTGGACTTGGCCAGGGCGGCCGCATCGATCTGTGGCTGGGCGCTGACCAGTTGCTCGACCTGGCGGCCCACCAGGTTTTTCTTGTCTGGCCAGAACTGCACCTGCCACGAACGGTTGCCCTCGGCCAGTGGGCCGATCAGCAGCGGTTGCAACTCGGCCCAGGCCTTTTGCGCGTGAAGGAAGTCGGCGCGCGCGGTATCCAGGCTTTCTTTGCCTTGGCAGTAGGCCAGGGCGCTGACGGCCAGTTGACGGTCGGCTTCGACCCAGCGGCTATACGTTGGCAGGATCACTTGCTTGGCGATCGCCGCTGAGGTCACGGCTTGCGGGTCTTGAGGCGAGCAGGCGCCGAGGGCGAGGGCGGCCAGGCTGGTGAACAACAACTTGGGACGGAACATGTCGAGCTCCCTTCTGTAATGGGGGTGACGCTTATAAAGAGTTCAGGAACGCCAGCAACGCAGCGCGCTGTTCGGCATTGAAGGACAACACATGCTGCTGCGCCGCCTGTGCTTCACCGCCGTGCCAGAGCACGGCCTCCAGCAGGTTGCGGGCGCGGCCGTCATGCAAGAACTGGGTGTGGCCACTGACGGTTTGCGTCAGGCCGATGCCCCACAACGGCGGGGTGCGCCAGTCGCGGCCGCTGGCCTTGAATTCGGTACGGTGATCGGCCAGGCCTTCGCCCATGTCGTGCAACAGCAGGTCGCTGTAGGGGCGGATCACCTGGTTGGCCAGTTCAGGTTCGGCGGCGTTGGCCGCCGTGGTGAAGGCCGGAGCATGACAGCCCTGGCAACCGGCCTGGTAAAACAGGTTTTTCCCGGCCAGGACTTGCGGCGCATTGACGTCGCGGCGTGCGGGCACGGCAAGGTTGCGGGTGTAGAACAGCACCAGGCGCAGGATATTGTCGCTGACTTCGGGTTCGCCATCGGGGCCGTTGCCGTTGGGCGCCTGTTTGCAAGCCACTTGGGCGTCGGTGCAGTCATCGAAGGGCCTCAGGGAGGTCGTGAGGCCCATATCACCGGAAAATGCGTGAACATTTTGTTGATTGAGATTGGGTTGCCCGGCTTTCCAGCCGAAACGCCCGAGGACGGTCTTGCGCTGGGCATCGTCCCAGACCCAATTGGCCCGGCCGACGATGGCGCCTTTGGCGGCGGTCTTCGGGTCGGTGTTGCGCAGGATATCCGCATCAGGGATGGCTTCGAGCAACCCCAGGCCGATCATCGGCGGGGCGATACGCGCGGAAACACGCGTATCGGGGTGCATCGGCCCGTAGCCGAGCTGGGTGATGCGCAGGTCCGGCTTGCGCAACTCGACCATGGTACCGTCCTTGAACGTCACATTGACCGGCGTGTAGTCGACCCGCACCTTGCCTTCCGGCACCACCCCAGGCACGGCCATATCCTGCAATTGCCCGCCGTAGACCGGCTCGGGCACGACGCCGAGCTGCTCGATCACCTTGGCGTAAGGCGGCGTATCCGGGATCGACAGGCGCACCAGCATCGACACCGCATTCGGCGCATCGGGCAACGGTGGGTGGCCACGGCCGTCCTTGATATGGCAGTTCTGGCAGGCATTGGTATTGAACAGCGGGCCCAGGCCATCGCGCGCGGTGGTGGTGGAGGGCGCGATCACCCAGGGGCTGCGGAAGAAACTGTTGCCGACGCTGAAATCCAGGCGACGGGTCGGCGCCAGGTTGGCCGAGGGCAGGGAGAACGCGTTCTGGTCGCGTTTGTTCACCGTCGTCGCGCCGCCGGCTCGTGCTTCACCGGGCTCGGCCTGGGTGAAGTGCGGGGCGTCGTCGCACGCGGTCAGGCTCAAGGCCATTAATGCGGCAGACAGGCGGAATAACAGACGGAACATCGAGTTTCCCGGACGAAGGCTGAAAATCAGGTCGCAAAGTCTAACAGGGCGGGGCAGTTTGAATAAGAGCAATTATCGTTTGATGGCATCCCGATTCATTCCCGTTAGAATGACCGCACATTTTTTTCTGGAGGTGGCCAATGCAGGCTCTCGACGCTTTGCTCAACCGTGTTTCCGTGCCGCGCTTGCTGGCGCCTGCACCGACCCAGGAGCAGCGCGATGTGCTGTTCGCCGCCGCCATGCGTGCACCCGACCATGGCCAGTTGCGCCCTTGGCGTTTCCTGACCGTCGAAGGCGCGGCCCGTGAGCAGATGGGCACGTTGCTGGCCGAAGCCGCGCGCCTGCAGGACCCCGACGCACCGCAAGCGCTGATCGACAAGGCCCAGAATGGCCCGTTGCGCGCGCCGCTGGTGGTGGTGGTGATTGCTCGCCTGCAGGAACACTTCAAGGTGCCGAAATCGGAGCAGTTGCTGGCGGCGGCTTGTGCAGCCCACGGCATTCTGCTGGCGGCCTATGCCCAGGGGATTGGTGCGGTGTGGCGCACGGGTGAGTTGTCGTACTCGGCCCACGTGGCCAAGGGCCTGGGGCTGACGGCGGATGAGGAAGTGATTGGCTTCCTCTATTTGGGTACACCGCAGAATCCGCCGCGTACGGCAGCTAAAGAAGACCTGACGCAGTTTGTCAGCGCCTGGACCGGTCTTTAAGGCAAGCAAGTGTGATCCAAATGTGGGAGGGGGCTTGCCCCCGATAGCGGTGTGTCATTTATAGATAAGTTGACTGACACTCAGCCATCGGGGCAAGCCCCCTCCCACATGGGTCCTGTTGTGTTTTTTAAACCCTGAACTGATCCATCAACTTCATCTGCTGGCTGGCCAATGCGTTGAGTTGGCTGCTGACCGCCGCCGACTCGGTGGCCTGTTCGGTCAGGGTCTCGGTCACGCTGCGGATCGCCGAGACGTTGCGATTGACCTCTTCGGCCACCGCGCTCTGCTGCTCGGCGGCGCTGGCGATTTGCAGGTTCATGTCGCTGATTACCGTCACCGCGTCGCTGATCTTGCCCAGGGCCTGCACTGCCTGATGGATCTGCCCGGCGTTGCTCTGGGCCTGGTGCTGGCTGGAGTGCATGGTCGCCACCACTCCTCGGGTGCCGCTCTGGATGCGTTCGATCACCAGGCGGATTTCCTCGACCGAGTCCTGGGTGCGTTTGGCCAGGTTGCGCACTTCATCGGCTACCACCGCAAACCCTCGCCCGCTTTCCCCGGCACGTGCGGCTTCAATCGCGGCGTTCAAGGCCAGCAGGTTGGTCTGTTCGGCAATGCTGCGGATCACTTCCAGTACGGAACCGATCTGCTCGCTGTTGACGGCCAGGGCTTCGACTTCGCTCACGGCTTTGCTGACTTCTTCAGCGAGGGTGGTGATGTCGCGGGTACTTTGCTCGATGATCGACATGCCTTCACGCGCCGACTGGTCCGCCCCGCGTGCGGCACTGGCGGCATTCGAGGCGCTGTTGGCGACGTCATGGGCGGTGGCGCTCATTTCGTTGGAGGCGGTGGCCACTTGGTCTATTTCGCGGAATTGCACCTGCATGCCTTCGCTGGTCTGGCGTGCAATGGCCGACGATTGATCCGCCGTACCGCGTGCTTCAGTGATGCTTTGCTTGATCTGCGCGATGGTCGGCTGCAATTTGTCGAGGAAGCGATTGAACCAGTTCACCAGTTCGCCCAGTTCATCTTTCTTGGCATAGGCCAGGCGCTGGGTCAGGTCACCGTCGCCGCTGGCGATGTCCTTGAGCATGGCGGCCACACTGTTGATCGGGCGGGTCACGCCGGTGGCGGTCAGCCAGATCAGCAGCAGGCCCAGCAAGGCGGCGACGGCGGCCACCAGCAATGCCTGGAGGGTGCCGCTGGCGCGGGCCTTGTCGAGTACGGCTTGCAGCTTGACGTTATCGGCCAGCATCACGCTTTTGGGCAGCTTGATCACGATGCCCCAGGCTTTGGCGTCGGCAATCGGCTTGACCGGGTACACGGCGCGAATGGTCCCGTCCTGTTCGCGGATCATGCGGTTATCGCTGGCCAGCAGTTGCACGATTTCCTTGCCTTCGGCGCCAAGGGTGTCGATCAGGTTCTTGCCGATCTTGGCCGGCTCGCCACTGTAGGCGGCAATCAGACCGGTGCTGGAGAGAATCTCCAGGTGGGCCGCACCGTTGAACAGGTCGTGCTGCGCGGCATCGGTGGCGGCTTGCAGGGTGTTGAGGGCGATGTCGACACCGACCACGCCGATCATTTTACCGTCCACGATCAGTGGCTGGGCGATGGTGGTCATCAGCACGGGTTTGCCGGCCACCGTATCTTCATACGGGTCCAGCAGGCACGTATTACGGGTGTCCCGTGGGCAGGTGTACCAGATGTTGTAGGGCGTACCGTTGAGGGTGAGGGTGGTCTTGTTCAGGTCATCCTCGACCATGATCGTGTTCAAGCCCTCGCCGCCGGCGCGGCTCCAGTAGCTGGAGAAGCGGCCTTTTTCGTTGGACACACGGGCCTTGTCATTGATGAATTCGCTGTCCTTGCCATCCAGGCCGTTGGGTTCGAACGACAGCCAGAAACCCAGCACCTTGTTGTTGCGCTCGAAGGCGGTTTTTACGCTCTGGTTGAGTTCTTCACGCAGGGCACCGGCCTCAAGGGAGCGCTTGGTCCCGAGGTTGCGCAGGTCTTTGATCTGGTCGGCCAGGGCGGTCAGGGCCACCAGGCTATCGCCAAAGGTCTTCTGCAACTGTACCGCTTGCTCCCCGGCCTTGGCCTGCAGCAGTTGTTCCACGCTGGCAGTGAGCATTCGTGAGCTTGAATCGCTGACCAACTGATCGTTCTGGTTGGTGTTGTAGATATTGATACTGACGACCAGCGCAATCACCCCCAGCAGGCAAAGGCCGGACAGCAGCACGATTTTCAGGCGGATGGAGAGGCTGATGAACATAGGCTTACTCGCGAATGAACGTGTTGGAGGGCAAGCAATTCAGGCCAATTCCATTCAGCGCTATGTCTGAAACATCGGCGTAACAAATCAATTCATGAGAGATAGGCGATAGGCGGTAGGAAAACGGCTACAGTCGGCGTCACACGGGCTGTGCGAGCCGTTCGGGGCGTGACCAGATCCACAGGTTGCCCAGGCTCATCCCGGCGATTGCGAGGTAGACCGGCCAGCCGTGATCCAGCATCACCAGCATCAGCCCGGCGCACAGCAGCATGCTGACGGTGGCGCTGAACTTGGCCCGGCGCGTGATGATCTTGCCGTTGCGCCAGTTGAAGAGGATCGGCCCGAACAGGCGGTGGTTTTCCAGCCAGGCACTCAGGCGTGGCGAGCTTTTGGTCGCGGCCCAGGCGGCCAGGAGAATGAATTCGGTGGTGGGCAAACCCGGCACGACAATCGCCACCAGCCCGATGCCCAGGCTGACGTAGGCCAGCAGGCCGAAGAGAATCTGCGCGATTTTCGAGGTGGATTGGGTTTTACCGGTCATGGTGAAGCTTTTCTGGGGGAAGGTTTACAAAAAAGTCCGCACTGAAATGCGATCAACAAGTGGGAGGGGACTTGCCCCCGATGGCGGTGGGTCAGTTACCTATTTGTTGGCTGATGCACTGCTATCGGGGGCAAGCCCCCTCCCACTTGTTGACCGCATTTCAATCTGGGGATCAGGCCAGTTCAGGGGCGCTAGCGTACGCCTGTTCCAGCAGCACGGTGAAGCGCACAAACGCATCCACCGCGCCTTTTTCCGCTGCGGCGTCTTCTTCGGCGCTCAATTGGAGCGTGTCGAGGGTACGGGTGAAGCGCTTCCAGCCTTCGGCACGACCGCCGGCCGGCTCACCGAGGTGGCGAGCACCGAAGGTTTCGCTCAGGCCCAAGCCCACGGCACGCTTGATCAGGAACGCCGCGCCCAGCTTGGAGCCTTCAGACACGAACAGCCAGCCCAGGGCTTCGGCCTTGCTCGGGTTGTTCACCGCGCCGGCAACCGGTGCAGGCACTTGCGTGTCCAGGTCGGCCAGGTCCAGCTTGGCCGCTTCGGCGCGGCAGCGTTCGGCCAGGTCGGGGATGATCTTGATCAGCTCGGCATCGTTGTACAGCGCCACCAGTTCCGACTGGAACAGGTACTGCGCGACCACGAAACGCGCGAAGTTGGCCTGGGATTCAAACGGGGCATGTGCCTTCACCAGCGCGTCGAGCCGGGTATGTGGCGCGTGGGTGATCTGGTTCAGGCGTTGGGAGCGCAGGCTTGGGCGTTCTGCGGTAGGAGAAGCGGTCATGAAAAAGTCCTTGAGAAGGGGAGCGCCTGTTGCCCTGAAGAGAGCTGTTATCAACTAGACGAACAAGAAGACGCGGCACAGTAAAAAATCCTCACCTCGCCGCTGACATTTCGACGAGGTGAGTCGGGTGTTGTCAGATATCCCAGATCACGTTGATCGCAAAGTTGCGACCGGGCTGGGTCAGGCGGTCGAGGTTGGCAGGGCCGGTCACCGCGGCTTCACCCACGCTGTCGTAGCTGCGCACGTCATCCCAGTTCCAGTACTTCTTGTCGGTGAGGTTGTAGAGGCCGCCGTTGATGGTCACGTCGTTGGTGACTTTGTAGAAGGCGGTCAGGTCGACGACACCGAAACCAGGGGTCTTGAAGGGGCCGCTGGTGTCGCCGTCCGGTGCGTGGAAGGTACTGCTGTCGACGCGATCCTGCTTTTTCACCAGGGTCCAGCTCAGCAGGCCACCGTAGTTGTCCTGCTCGTAGCCCAGGCCGAATACGCCTTTGAGCGGGTTGACGCTGTTCAGCGGTTCGCCGTTATCGTCGTTGCGACCGTAGGCATAGGACACCGAACCTTGGGTGTACAGGCCCTGAGGTGCACCGAACGCATCCAGGTTCAGGCGGCCTTTGGCTTCCGCGCCCTTGATGGTGGCGCGCTTGATATTGATGGCCTGGAACTGTTCGAGGGTGCCGCCGACAACGGCGTTGTCTTCGTCGATGAAGTCGCGGTACTTGTTATAGAACGCGGTGATCTCGAAGGAACCCGCGTCGAACTTGCCGCGAATCCCGGTTTCGAGACCCTTGCTGGTTTCCGGCTTGAGGTCCGGGTTCGGCTCGACGGTGTAGCCCAGGTTCAGGTTTTCAAAGCGGCCGTACAGCGCCTTGGCGGAGGGTGTACGGAAACCTTCGGCATATTGGCCGAACCAGGTGTATTGATCGGTCAGGGCGTAGGTCAGGCCAAACTTGGGCGTCACGCGGTGCCAGGTCTTTTCCTTGTCGCTCACGGGGTCGGCCCCTGTGGGGTTTACGGTATTGAGGAACGCCTGGGTCAGCTTGGGCTTGAGCTGGGTGTAGTCGTAGCGCACGGCGGGCAGGAAGGTCCACTTGCCCCAGGTGACCTGGTCTTGTGCAAACAGCGAATAGGTGTTGATGGTCGGGTCCGGGAAGTCGCTGGATTTATTCACGCTGTCACTGGCCATTGGGCTGGGAGCGCCCACGGCCGTGCAACCACTGCCGACGACCAGGCAGGTGGCGCTGCCTTCGCGCGAGCCGGTGACTTTTTGCTGCTTGAGGGTGGTGCCGTAGGTCACTTGGTGATCGGTCTCACCGAGGCTGAACGCTTTGTCCAACTGCGCGTCGAAAACCCACTGTTTTTCTTCGTAAAGCGTGTCGCGGGTGCGCAAGACGCGACGGCCCGATTGATAGATTTCGGCGGTGGTCTGGTCGGTCTTGGCGATCTGGTAGTTGAGGCTGGTCTTGATGCGGTCGGCAATCGGCGACTCAAGGGCAACGCTGTTTTCCAGGCCGAAACGTTCACGGGTAATGGTGTCGTTACCGCGACGATCACGGTAGAGGTTGAAGCCTCGGCCGCCGATGAACGGGCCGCCCACCGCGTTCTTCAGGTTGACGTCGCGATCATCCTTGTACTTCTCATACGTCACGCCCAGGCGGTTGTCATCGCCATAATTCCAGCCCAACTTGGCCAGCACGTTGGTGGTGCGCGCGTCCTCTGGGTTGGCGCCCGTGCGGGCCAGGCCGGTAGCGTTGTTGCCGTCGTAGGATTCGGTTTCATGGCCATTGCGCTGGCTCAGGTGCAACAGGCCGTCGAAGTCCTGCAAACGGCCGGCGACCGTGGCGGAGGTCAGCCAGCTTTCGTCGGCGGAGCTGTAGCCGGTTTTCAGACGGGCGCCGACGTCCTGGCCGGGCTTGATGATGTCATCCGGGTCAAGGGTGAAGTAACTCACCGCGCCGCCGATGGCACTGCTGCCGTACAGGGCCGAGGCCGGTCCGCGCAGGATCTCCACGCGCTTGACGATTTCCGGGTCGACGTAGTTGCGACGGGTCTTGGCGTAGGGGCCGTTGAAGAAGTTGTCCGGCACTTCGACACCATCCACCTGGGTGAGGATGCGGTCGCCGTCGATGCCACGGATGTTGTAGCCCGCGTTGCCGGAACGGGTGCCTGCGCCGCCCACCGAGACGCCGGGCTCGTAGCGCGCCAGTTCGCGAATGGTGTTGACGTTCTGGCGGTCCAGCTCTTCGCGGCCATGTACGCTGACGGTGCTCGGTACGCTGTTGATGTCCTGCTCATTACGGGTGGCGCTGATGGTCACCTGTTGCAGATTCAACGTGCTGCCCGCCACGCGCTTTTCCAGCACGATGTTGTTATTGCCCAATTTGCGGTAGCTCAGGTTGGTCCCCACCAACAAGCGCTCCAGGGCTTTTTCCGGTGACAGCGCACCGTGTACGCCAGGGGACGATACACCCTGGCCCAGCTCCGCCGGCAGGCCGATTTGCCAGCCGGTCACGCTGGTGAAGGCATTCAGGGCCGAGACCAGCGGCTGCTGCTCAATGCTGAAACGGTAGTTGCCGTGGCTGCGGGCAACGGGCTCGGTGGTCGTGGCGGCCATCACGGGCGCACCGGCCAGCAGGATGGCGACGGTCAGCAAGGACAGCACGGGCGAAGAAGACCGGCGGTTGAAACGAGAGGACATCGAGAGCGCTCCGGAGGTACGAGTCTTATAGTTGCGAACCGTTCCAAATAGGAGTCAGTTGCATTGGCTAAGACGAGACGTACTGCCGCAGGCTATCGAGTAAAAATAATTCTCATTTAGTTCAAGATCACCAGCGCCGGATATTCCGACAGCTTGGCCGAGGTGATGTGCGCCAGGGAACGCACCACGTCCAGCGGTTGGTCGAGGCGGTAATTGCCGGTGACGGCGATGCTGGCGAGCTTGTCGTTGGTGTTGACGATCCAGCCCGGGTAATAGCGGCGCAATTCGGCAAGCACTTCGCTCATCGGGCAGTTTTCGAAAATCAGCCGGCCCTGGACCCAGGCCAGGTCTTTGTTGGCATCGAGTTTGGCGGGCGGCCCAAAGCCCTTGGGGCCGATACGGATGCTTTCGCCCGCGCTCAAGCGCACACGGGCATCGTCGAAGGTAGTGCTCAGGTCGACATCGCCGCGCTGCACTTGCACCTGGGCTTCGCCATTGAGGTAGCGCACGGCGAAAGCAGTGTCGCGCACGCTGGCACGGACGGGGCCTGCGTCGATTTCCAGGGGCAGGCCCCGGCTGGGTACCACTTCGAAAAACGCCTCGCCCTGGTACAGGCGGGCGATGCGCTGATGATCCTTGATGCTGCTGGAAAACGCCGAGTTGGTATTCAGCAATACTTTCGAACCATCGTCCAATTGCAGGCGCTGGCGCTCACCTACCACGGTGAGATGGTCCGCCTGCAGGCGCACGGGCAGGTTGCTGAAACTGAACAACCCCAGCAGCAACACGGCAGCGGTGGCCAAGGGTTTCCAATGCGGCTGCAGGCGACGCCAGGCGCTGGGTTTGCGTGGCGCCGCCAGGGCCACCGCGGCACTGTGTACGGGAGCGCCACCCCAGGCAGCCTGCGCCTTCCCGAACGCGTGGACGTGCGCCGGGTCGCGGGCCAGCCACGCTTCAAACTCGGCCTGCTGCCCGGCCCGCGGGCACTGCAAGGCGATCAGCCAGTCCAGTGCCTGGTCCATAGCCGGGTCTTGCAACACCTCATCCGCCAGCTCATGGGGGCGCAGGTTATTCGGGTCCATCACGGTGTGCCTCGGGTCTTCGCCACGTTTTATTTATCTTTTCTACAGCCTTGGTCGACATTTCTGTCGGATGAAGCTTAAGGCTGATCCAGCCGTTCGGCCACACCTACGCAGATGGCCATGATCAATTTCAGTTCCTTTTGCACGGTGCTCAAGGACACGTTCAACTGATCGGCAATCTCCTGGTAGCTGCAACCGTGCAGGCGGCTGAGGATGAAAATCTGCTGCTGGCGCGCGCTCAACCGGCCAAGGCTGACACTCAAGTGTTCGAGCAATTGTTCGGCCTGGGTGGCGTCTTCGGGGGTGCTGATGGGGGCGGCGACGCTTTGCAGGATGTCCAGTGGCACATCTTCCTGCAGCGTGCGGGCCTGGACCCTGCGCGAGCGCAAGTGATCCAGCGCCAGGTTACGGGCGGTCTGGTAGACGAAGGGTTCAAGGTGGTCGATCGGCCGCTCGCTCAGGGCCCGGGTGACGCGCAGGTAGGTTTCCTGCACCAGGTCTTCGGCGGTGCTGGGGTTATTCACCATCCGCTGCAAGGTGCGTAGCAGAATCAGCCGTTGGCTGAGAAAGACATGGTTGAAGCGAGATAGGCTCACAGTGATACCTGACCGATTGGCAGTTAATGATAATGCTTATCATCAATGCAAATGGCAAGTGGCACTTTGCTGCAACACGGTGAACTCTGCAGACGCGCGCTTTTGTGGCGAGCGGGCTTGTTGTGCAGAGCGGGCTTGTTGTGGCGAGCGGGCTTGCCCCGCGTTGGGCTGCGTAGCAGCCCTAATAAGAACACCGCGTTTTTCCAGGCAAAACGCGGCGGCAGTTTTTGGGGCTGC